>NZ_JAXOJX010000055.1:0-45944 GCF_034427735.1 Azohydromonas lata | reverse complement strand
GGCCGCGCCCGCGGCGCCCTGAGCGGCGCCCGGCCGGGCCGCGGGCGGGAGCGCGCCCGCGCTCAGCGGCCTATGTCGGCGTCTTCGCCCTGCCCGCCCGGTGCGCGGTCGCGGCCCAGGCTGTAGAGCTCATAGCCCCGGCCCACCGTGCCCTGGAAGCGGTAGGCGAAGGGCGCGCCCCAGGGGTCCAGCACTTGGGCGTCGGGGTAGTAGGGGCCGCGCCAGCGTTCGCCGTCCGCGTCCGAGGGCCGCTGCAGCAGCGCCTGCAGGCCCTGGGCGTCGCTGGGGTAGTGGCCCACGTCCATGCGGTAGGACTGCAGCGCCTTGTTCAGCGCTTCGAGCTGCACCCGCGCCACGGAGGCTTCCGGGTGCTGCTGGCGCTGCAGCAGCCGCGGCGCGGCCACGCCCAGCAGCAGCGCCACCACGCCCAGCGTCAGCAGCAGGTCACGCCGCGCCAGGCCGCGCGGTCGCCGTCTCGTCGATGAATTCATGTCGGCCATGCAAAAGCTTTGTTCATGCGGGCGCTTGCCCACAGCAAAATAGTATGCCCGGCAATTGCAGAACCATTGCCTGTCCATAGGCCGAAAAGCTCACGCCATAATGCACCGGCGACCCACGCGTAGGCATTCTTCAACGCCTAAAATAGGAAAAACGGCGCCTGCCGCGTGCGCACCTGGAAATTGCCATGGAAAAACACCATGAATCAGCAAGCGACTGTCTATAGTTTTGCCGGCCCTGCGCCCAGCGCGGCCCAATGCGTTCAGGCCTGCATGCAATGAGAGTTTTTGCATTGTCCGATATTCACGTCGATTACGACGCGAACCTTCAATGGGTACGGCAATTGTCGCGCACCGATCATGTGGACGACGTGCTGATACTGGCCGGCGACGTCAGCCACCGGCCAGCCCTGCTGCTGGAATGCCTGGACACCCTGGCGCGGCGCTTTCGCCAGGTGTTCTTCGTCCCGGGCAACCATGATTTATGGGTGCTGGGTGACGCGCAGGGCGGCGACTCGCTGCTGAAATTCGCCCGCGTCCGCGAGGCCGTGGCCTCCTGCGGTGCCGGCATGGAGCCGCAGCAGTTGGGGCCCTGGTTTTTCATGCCGCTGCTGGGCTGGTATGACTATTCCTTCGGCGAGCCGGACCCGCAACTGCAACAGGCTTGGGCGGATTTTCGCGCCTGCCGCTGGCCGGCGCACATGCAGCCCGCGGACGTGGCGGCCCACTTCGAGGCCCTCAACCCCCAGGTGCAGCCGCCGGCGGGCAGCCGCGTGATCACGTTTTCCCATTTCATGCCGCGGCTGGATCTGATTCCCGCCATCGTGCCCAAGCAGCACCGCATGCTGGACCCGGTTTTGGGCAGCACGCGAATTGAAACCGCGCTGCGCGGCTTCAAGGCCGAGATTCACGTGTATGGGCACAGCCATATCAACCGGAATGTCGTGCTGGACGGCGTCCGGTATGTCAACAGCGCCTTTGGTTATCCGCATGAGACCCGAATCTCAGCCCGCCAATTGCTGTGCGTGGCCCAGGGCTGAGGTATTTTTTACGATCCATTTGAGACCGCAATGAATTGCAGCCCAACGATGGCCATGGACGCGGGCCAAATACACCTCTGGCTGGTGCGTGACGACCAGGTCACGGACGAGCGGCTGCTGGCGCCGATGCGTGCGCTGCTGTCGACGGCCGAGCGCGCGCAGGAGGTCCGGTTTCACTTTCCGCACGACCAGAAGCGCTACCTGCTCACGCGCGCGCTGGTGCGCACCGTGCTGTCGCGCTATGCGCCCGTGGCGCCGGCCGATTGGCAATTCGCCGCCAACGCCCAGGGCCGCCCCCGCATTGCCCAAGCCGGCGACGGCTGCCAGGGGCTGGACTTCAACGTCTCCCACACCCGCGGCCTCATCGCCCTGGCCGTGTCGCGCCACCGCAACTTGGGCGTGGACGTGGAGCAGGTCAGCGCACGGCGGGGATCGCTGGACATTGCGCAGCGCTTCTTTTCGCCGCCGGAGGCGGCCGACCTGGCCAGCATGCCGGAATGGGCGCTGCAGGAGCGCTTCTACGCGTACTGGACCCTCAAGGAGTCCTACATCAAGGCGCGTGGCCTGGGGCTGTCGCTGCCGCTGGAGCAGTTCGGCTTTGCATTCCCCGGCGAGAGCGAGGTGCGCTTGAGCGTGGACCCCACCCTGGGCGACGACGCCGCGCGCTGGAGCTTCTGGCAGATGCGGCCCACCCCCGAGCACCTGCTGGCCCTGTGCGCCGAGCGCTGCACGCCACAGCCGCCGCTGTTGACGGTGCGCGAGGCGGTGCCGCTGCAGGGCGAGCGCATCGTGCAACTGCCCGTGCTCAGGCGCAGCGAGGCGGGCACGGCGCCGGCCGCCCTGCCCTGAACGGCCCGCGCAGGCGTCATCGGCAAGACGGAAAACTCCTGTTTGGCGGCGTACTGCACGGCTGCATTAACCCCGGCCGTTGCCGGGCCAAGCAGGCTTATTCGCGAAACCACCGCCTTTTCATTGTCAAGGCGAAAAAGGCTTGCATAAAAACGAACGGTATGGATGCACCCATACTGTCGTCCTGGCGCGCAACGGCCTTATCTACTGAAAATAATCACTCCAGCCTCGAAAACCCAAGCGCAGATTTCCAATAAAAATCAAGTGGCACCAGACCTCCGTACCCTTGCAATCCTTGGCTTGTTGGACATCAACTATTTTCTGAGTGCAAATAAAATCGGACTATCGACTGATAGCGCACAAGGCGCATGGGCGCCTTATCATTGCGGCCATCCCTATCAGGACGACAAAGGAGACAGCAATGACACCACCCGAACAGGCTGCAGTGAGCCGTTTTCCGGTGCCGGCACTTGATGAGTTGCCGCAGGATATTCGGCAGCGGATTCTGGCCGTGCAGGAAAAATCCGGGTTCATTCCCAATGTCTTCCTGGCGCTGGCCCACAGGCCGGAAGAATTTCGCGCATTCTTCGCTTACCACGACGCGTTGATGGAAAAGCCCGGCAACCTGTCCAAGGCGGAGCGGGAAATGATTGTCGTGGCCACCAGCAGCGTCAACCAGTGCCAATATTGCGTGATTGCCCATGGCGCCATATTGCGCATTCGGGCTAAAAACCCGCTGATTGCGGACCAGGTCGCCGCCAACTACCGCAAAGCCGACATTACCGAGCGGCAACAGACCATGCTGGATTTTGCCCTCAAGGTTTCCCAAGCTGCCCATTTGGTTGGCGAGGCGGACTTTGAAGCGCTGAAAATACATGGCTTCGTGGAAGAGGACATTTGGGATATGACTGCCATTGCCGGATTTTTCGGCATGTCCAATCGCTTGGCCAATGTGGCCAATATTCGGCCCAATGCGGAGTTTTATTCCTTGGGCCGGTAAGGCCAGGCGCTGCTGAAGGGCAGCGGCCCCAGGGCAGCGGCCTCAGGAGGGCCGGCGCGCGTCGGGATACCAGTCGAGAAGCAGGGCCGACGCAGTTGTGAACCGCAGTGCGTCCAGGGCCTGGGCGAGCAGGCCCACCTTGTCGCGGCCGTGCCTGTCCTGCAGTTGCGCGCGCAACCCGTTGAAAAGCTCCAGCGCCGCCATGTCGTTGCTCTGCAGCGCGTCCAGCAGCGCCAGGATGCGCTCCATCGGCAGGCTGCCGACCTGATCCGCCTGATCGCCACGCGCCCCGGATGCCGGCGCGTCGTCCTCGCTGTCCGTCGGCATGGCCGCCAGGACTTCGCCCAAGGCCTGCTCCAGGTTGTCGAGCAGCTCCACCAGGGAGCCGACGCGTAGCTCCCGCAGCGCCAGCTCCAGCCGCTTGGCCTGGTGGACGACGCGGGCCGCCGAGAGATTGCCGGCCAGGCCCACCAGCCTGTGGACCCGCCCGGCGGCGGCCTCGAAGTCGCCTTGATGGATGTCGGCCCGCCATTGCCGCGGCGCATCGGCGTATTCGTCACGCAAGGTGCACAGCATGCGCAGGAACAGCCGCCGGTCGCCCATGAACCGGCCCTGGACCTGCGCACGGTCAATGCCGGCGATGACGGGGAAATCGCCGCCGTCACTCGCGACCGTGGGTGCCACCTCCAGCTTGGGCCGCAGCAGCTGCGCCGTGCAGCGCAGGATGCACGCCACCAGGTCCTCCAGCTCCAAGGGCTTGGCCAGGAAGTCGTTCATGCCGGCCTGCAGCGCGCGTTCACGCTGGGGCGGCAGCGCGCCCGCGGTGAGCGCGATCACCGGCACGTCGATCGCCAGCGGTTCGGCGCGAAGCCTTCTCGTGGCTTCTATCCCGTCGAGCCCAGGCATCTGCACATCCATGAGCACCACGTCGAACGCGGCCGGCGCGGCGCTCAGCCGCTGCAGCGCCTCCTGCCCATGGCTGGCGGTGGCGCAAGAGGCGCCTTCGAACGCCAACAGGTGCCGTGCAATGTCGAGGTTGGCCGGCATGTCGTCCACCAGCAGCACGTGCAGGCCTGCCAGGCGAGCCCCCTTCGGCGCCAGGGCCGCGGTGGCGGGCAGGGGCTCGGCGCTGAGCTGGAACGGCAGATGCAGCCAGAACTCGCTGCCCTCGCCCTGCCGGCTGTGCACACCGATCTCGCCGCCCATGAGCAGGATGATTTGCCGGCTGATCGCCAAGCCCAGGCCCGTGCCGCCATGGCGGCGGTCGGCAGCGCCGTCGGCCTGCTCGAAAGCGTCGAAGATCCTGTCCGTCTCGTCTGCCGCGATGCCGATGCCGGTATCGCGCACCCACAGGCGCAACTCCACGCGCCGTTCGTTTTCGCGAAGGCTCTGGACACCCAGGCAGACCTGGCCCTGGTCGGTGAACTTGAGGGCGTTGCCCACCAGGTTGTAGATGACCTGTCCCAGGCGCCGCGCATCGCCCCGCAACGGCCGCAGCAAGCCCGCGGGCAGCGGCTCCAGGGTGAGCTGCAGCCCCTTTTCCTGCGCCGTGGGCATGAGGGCATCGACGGCGTCGCCCAGCACCTTGGACAGCAGGAAGCTGCCGAGCTCCAGCTCCACCTTGCCGGACTCGATGCGCGCCAGGTCCAGCACGTCGTTGATCTGCGCCAGAAGCGACTGCCCCGCCACGCGCAGCGAGCCGACCAATTGCAACTGGCTGCCGTCCTGGACCGTGCGCTCCAGGATCTGCGCCGTGCCCAGGATGGCATGCAGCGGCGTGCGCATCTCGTGGCTCATGGTGGCCAGGAACTGCGACTTTCTCGTGCTGGCGTGTTCGGACTGCTGGGCATGGAGCTCCAGGCGGTGCTGGCGCGCCGCCGCTTGGGCGAGTTCCATGGCGTGGCGCTCGCCCTCCTGCGCACGCGAGCGCGCCACGGCGGCGGCGGCCATGTCCTCGCTGGCTTGGGCCAGCGTCCGGTACAGATGGTTGATCTCCTGCACCGCCGTGTCCGGCAGCGCAGGCAGGCGCTCGAACCGGCCCAACGCCGAGGACGAGCGCATCAGCTCCGTGATGGGCCGAACGATGCGCCGGGCGTACAGCAGTGCCAGGACGCCGGCCACCGTCACGAAGCCCAGCCCGCACAGCAGCGTGAGCCGCAGCGACTGGCGCAGGGGCTGCTCAAACACCTCGGTAGGCGCCGCGAACGCGACGGTCCAACCGCTGACCGCCGAGCGGTGGAACACGAGCGACAGGGGCTGGCCTTCGAAGGACGGGCCCGCAAGCTGGCCGAAATCGGCAGTGCGCGCGCCGTCCCGCACCCACGCCGGGGCCGGCTTGCCGACGTACCGCTCCGCGGCACGCGAGCGGGCGATCACGATGCCCTCGCCATCGATGATGCCGGCCACCCAGCCCGCCGGAATCAGGCGCTCCTGGAGGAAGCGCACCCAATGCGCACCGGGGATCACGGCGGCCAGCGAGGCGCCCGGATGGCGTGCACCCACGGGCACGTGGATCGCCGTCGCATCGGTGCCCGGCAGCTTGCTGGCGTAGGGCTCGGACACGGCGGGCCGGCCACCGTCCAGCGCGTGGGCGGCGCTGCGCCATGCGTCATCCGCTATGGCTGGCCCGGACGAACGCGACAACGGGATGACGGTGCTTCCGTCGTCCTTGGCCAGCACCACGGACGCCCAGCCGGGATGCCGGCTGCAAACGGCCTCCACGCGGGCTTGCAAGGCCTGCGCGGTGAGGCCGGCCTCCTCGGCGTCCACCGTCAAGGCCTGCAGCGCCGCGATCGTGACCTGGAGCTCTTCGTCCAGGGCATAGGCCATGGCCGCGACGGTCTGCTGCATGCCGCGCTCCACGGACTGGCGCTGGATGCGGGCGTTCCAATAGATCAGTCCCGTCGTGAGCGCAAGCATGGGCAGCATCGTCAGCAGTACCAGCACGATGACGTGCGAGCGCAACTTCATGGCGTTCAACTACTTCGCTGTTCTCGCAGCCGTCGCTGCAATCTCTTTGGCCTGAACGATACATGCGCGCTCCTTGCGCTTTGCTGACCACCGCGTCCTGGATGCAGACGCGGACGGGCCGCCGCGAAACCGGCGCAGCGGCTGCGAAGACCGGCGCGCCTGCAAGGCTCAGACTGGATATATGCAACAGGTAATCGTAATAATCTGATATTCAAAAATTTTTATAGAAATTGGCATTCAAGCGTTTGGCGCTCGTTTTCGTTTTCGCATCAACGGCTTACGAGAACAAGCCAGCGCGCTGCTCCAAGAGTTCGCCCGCTGCAGGCTTGCGGCGGCAGCATGGATGGCGTTTGCAGTCGCCCGCCTTGTCGCTTGCGACTGCGTGGCGACGTGTGTCGAGCGGTCAGTACAGCGTGCGGCAGCGGATGGTGCCTTCCACGCTGCACATCTGCTCCAGGGCCACCTGGCTGGCGTCGGCTTCCACGTCGATGACGACGTAGCCCACCTCGTCGTTGGTGCGCAGGTACTGGGCGGCGATGTTGATGCCCGCCAGCGAGAAGCGCTCGTTGACGGCAGCCATCACGCCGGGGACGTTGCGGTGGATGTGCAGCAGCCGGCAGCGGCCGGTGTGCTCGGGCAGCGTCACCTCGGGGAAGTTCACCGCCGTCGCCGTGGAGCCGTTGTTGCTGTAGCGCAGCAGCTTGGAGGCGACTTCCAGGCCTATGCTGGCCTGCGCCTCGGCCGTGGAGCCGCCGATGTGCGGCGTGAGCAGCACGTTGTCGAAATGCGTGAGCGGCGAGCGGAAAGAGGTGTCGTTGCCCTTGGGCTCCTGCGGAAAGACGTCCACCGCGGCGCCGTGCAGGTGGCCGGACTCCAGCGCGGCGGCCAGCGCCTCGATGTCCACCACCGTGCCGCGCGAGGCATTGATGAGGTGGGCTCCCGGCCTCATCGCCGCGATCTGCGCCTGCCCCACCATCCACTGTGTGGCCGGCGTTTCCGGCACGTGCAGCGTGACGACGTCGCTTTCCGCCAGCACGGCGGAGAGGGAGGCCAACTGCCGCGCGTTGCCCAGCGACAGTTTGGCCTCGATGTCGTGGAACACCACGCGCATGCCCAAGTGCTCGGCCAGCACGCCGACCTGCGTGCCGATATGGCCGTAGCCCACGATGCCCAGCGTCTTGCCCCGCACCTCGAAGGACCGCTCCGCGCTCTTGAGCCATTCGTTGCGGTGCAGCGCCGCGTTCTTGTGCGGTATGCCCCGCAGGAGCATGACCACTTCGGCAATGACCAGCTCGGCCACGCTGCGCGTGTTGGAAAACGGCGCATTGAACACCGGGATGCCGCGACGCATCGCCGCGCGCAGGTCGATCTGGTTGGTGCCTATGCAGAAGGCGCCGATGGCCGCGAGCTTGGGCGCCCGGGCCAGCACCTCGTCGGTGAGCAGCGTGCGCGAACGAATGCCCAGGAAATGCGCATCGGCAATGGCGGCGACCAGCTCATCGCCCGCGAGTGCCTTGGGAGACGTGACGACCTGCGTGTAGCCGTCATCCTTCAGCAGCTCGACGGCACCGCGATGTATGCCCTCCAGCAAAACGAATTTCAACTTGTCCCTGGGCATGGAGTGGCGCGGGGAGGCGGATGAGGTGGCGGACATGGCTGGCTGCTCGGAGTGGGTGGCCCAGGGAAGCGGCAAAACGTGTTCCAAGGCACATTGGGATTCCGCGTGGGCATGCCGCACGCCCGGCATGATCCAGCGTCGCGAGCACCCCATCCGTCTCTCATGTCCTGCCCGTTTCTGGCCCCGCGTCGTCTTGCCGCCTGCATGCGGACCGCGAAGCGCGCTCTGCACAATGCCCTCGCCAAGCTGCATCGCCTGCTTTTTCGGGGCTGGGCACCGTGGGCCGGTGCACTGGCGGCGACGGGGGCAGCCGCGGCGTTTTCTCCGGCTTGGGCGCTGCCCGCTTACGCCCTGGGCGCACTGGGCAGCCGGGTGTGGGTTCGCCATCGCGACCTGGAGCCGCAGGAAATGGCCCTGGCACAGGCCGTCTTCGGCAAGGCTTTTCCGTTTGGGCGGCGCATCGTCGTCACAGACCTGTGCGGGCTGGGCGGCACTTGCTTCGTTTGCCCGGGACTGGGCAGGCAAATCCTGGTGAACCTGGGGGGACGCGCATTTGCGCAGCCCACACGCTGCTGCAACAGCACTTACCACGCGCCGGGCAAATTGCTGGTGCATGAGTTGGCCCACGCCTGGCAGATCGCCCATGGCCATTACTACCCTCGCGTGTGGCGCAGGCTGCTGGCCGGCCCAAACGCCGGCGATGCCTTCTACCGGCCACCGCCGTCACTGTCGCCGCCATGGGCCGCGCTCAACCTGGAGCAGCAGGCCACCGTGGTGGACGAATGGTTTGCGCCGGGGCGGCTTGGACCTGACGGCTGGGCAGGATCGCCGGGCATGTCGCCACACCATCCGTACTGGGACTACGTGTGCGCCGTTATCCAGGACGAGCACGGTGGAGTCAGCGATGACCTGGGATGAACAGCCTTGGTCGCGCACTCGATGGCATCTGAGCGTTGAACAGCGGCTTGGACGCCGTCCCTACTAGGGACGACGAGCAGGCAGCGCCCACCACGAGTGCGGCGCAGAAGCGCGTGCCACCGCCGACACCATTCGTCCCTAGTAGGGACGAGAGGCGGGTTCGGCATATTTGGCGTTGGAGACGAATCGTCCCTAGTAGGGACGGTGTGCCGAACAGACCGGAACCTATAGGGGAAATAAAAAAGCCCCGGTCCAAGGAACCGGGGCTCTTCGTGGCGAAGTGGCTGCCGCTTATTGCGACTCGGTACGCAAGCGCAGGTAATTCATGATGGCGTTGACGGCGCCTTCGGCCTCGCTCTCGTCGCTGAGCTTGATGGCCACGCGCGAACCTTTCACGGAGACCATGGCAAACACGCGGTCCTGGTGCATGACGCGCAGTTTTTGCGTGCCCACCACGGCGGCACGCGATGCGGCGGACGGCTTGTCCTGCGTCGCAACCTCGGCACTGGCGGCCAGCGCGCCAAGCTGCCTGATGGCCTCGTCCTGTGTGGTGCGCTCTTCCACCAGTGCCTTGACCACCTCAGTGACTTGCCCGGGATGCTGCTTTGCAAAACCAACCAGCTTTTCCGCTGCGTTGGCGCCCAGCGCGGCAGGGCGCGTCTTGAGCAGGTCGACGGCTTCAGCCGGCAGCTTGGCGAAGGAGAAGAAGCGCGCGACCTGCGACTTGCTCCAACCGGACTCCTTGGCGAGGTCGGCATAGGAGCTGTCGCGGGACTTCTGGCGCTGGGCAAAACCAAGGTACTTCTCGTAGTCGCTCAGCGCGGGAGCAAGCAGGTTGTCGAAAAAGACCAGGCGCTCGGCCTCGTCATCGGTGAGGGCGATGACGGTGGCGGCGATCTCCTGGCGCTGCAGTTGCGCGAAGGCGGCCTTGCGGTGGCGGCCGGCGATGAGCTCGTAGCGCCCATCGGCCTTCTTGCGCACCACCACCGGCGAACTTTGCGGGTTGTGGCGCAGGTTCTCGGTGAGCGCGTCCACGCGCAGCGCGTCCAGCGCACCGACGTGGTAGGGGCCCTCGTCGATCTGGTCCAGGCGCAATTGCAGCGGGGTGCCGCGCTCGGCGCGCTCCTCCACTTCGCGCAGCAGCGCGATGGGTGCGGAGACAGAACGGTTGCGGCGTGGGCCCGGCTCGGCCGGGGTGGAAAGGATTTGCGAGGTCAGCTCGCTCAGCAGTGACTTGCCGGATGCCATGTGCGGTCTCCTGCCTTCAGGCCGGGTTGGCGTTGCGCCACAGGGTGCTGCGCGTCATGTGCTCCACCAGGTCCACCGCCTTGTCGTAGGCGTCGCGCGCGCGCAGCAGCGTCTTTCGGCTGCCCACGTACTTGGAGATGTCGTAGACCGTGTTGAGGCTCATGCCGCCCACGCGCACCGCGGCGGTTTCGGGGATTTCGAGGTTGAGCAGGTGGCGGCCGAAGCCGTCCTGCATCCACTTGAGGATCTCCTTGGTGTGCAGCTTGGTGTTGTCCACCTTGCTGGGCACCACGCCAATCCACGAATACACCTTGCTGGCCAGGCCGCGGTCGGTGCCGGCGAGCTCGGCCATCATGGAAAAGAACTGGCCGGAGCTGGTGAAGTCCAGCCCTTCCGGCGGCAGCGGCACCAGCAAGGCGTCAGCGGCCCAGTAGGTGGTCATGGTCAGGTAGGACAGGGCCGGCGGCGTGTCGATGATGATGAAGTCGTACTCGTCACGCGGGCCCAGGCGCAGGGCGTTCTCCAGCACCTCCAGGAACAGGAAGTTGGGCTCGGCCGAGTTCTTCATCAGTGCCGCCTGCTGGCGTATGGGCAGGAAGAACTCACCGGCAAACAGCGAGGAGTTGCCCGGCACCAGGTCGATGCCGTCCCAGTAGCTGGCCTTGATGGACTCCTGCAGCGTGGAGCGTGCGCCTTCGCGGTCGCGAGGCAGCATCAGCGGCATCACGGTTTCCTCGGCGTCGAAGTCCGTGGGCGTGAGGCCGAACAGCGACGTGAGCGAGCCCTGCGGGTCGTAGTCGATGCATAGCACCTTGTAGCCGCGCAGCGACAGGCCCTGCGCCAGCGACATGCTCAGCACCGTCTTGCCCACGCCACCCTTGAAGTTGCCCACGGTGATGACGGCACCCTGCTGCCCCTCGGCGCGGTGGTGCATGGAGCCTTCGGCCCGCACCCAGGCGCGCGCGTCTTCCAGCGTGAACATGCGGTTGCGCGAGGCGGAGGCGCCTTCTTCGGACACGGCCTTCTTGCCAGCGCCTGTGGGCAAGCCGCGTTCGCCGGCGCGCTGCAGCAGGCGCTTGAACTTCTCGTAGGACTGGCCGCACAACTCGGCCACCTGCGCCGCGTTGAACACCGGCGGCGCCTTCATGCCTTCCGGGCGGAAGATCACCTGTTTGATGCGCTCATTCAGGTTCGTGACGCGCTCGCCCAACTGCTGCAGGTCCTCCATGGACACCGAGCTGGCCGTTGTCACGGCGTCCTTGGTCCGGCCCTGCGCCGCCCGTTCGTTGGCCACTTCCATGCGTATCCCCTACTCGTTCATTCGACGGGCTGCACTGTAAACCAGGCTCATGCCTGCGGATCGCACTTTGCATCGCCAAGCAACACACTGACCGTCAAATTCGTGTTTTCACCAAATCCACGGTTGAAGAGTTATTGACCATCGAATACCGGACCAACAATCGCCCGTGGAAGGCCACCAAGCCCCAAAAGGGCTCACCCCAAGCCCGGCTCCCTGGGGCAGAACGGGCGGGCCATCCCGTGCGACAAGGGTCGAACCGAAATACCGCTTTTCAAAACGCTGCCCAAAACAGCTCACCTTGCTGACCCAGGCAGCCCCAAAACCGCTCACCTGAAGCCGTTCGTGAGGGTTTCGCCGCAGTCCCCAAAACGGCTCACCTCTGGACACCGGCCGGCCCGACAGGATCGGCCCAAAAAAGCTCACTCCAACGCTCGCCGTATTGCCCCGGAGTTGCCACCTGCTTTCCCCAAGAAAGCTCACCTTCAACCGGCGCTCGCTGCCATGCGCTTGCCCAAAACGGCTCACCTCAACCGAACCTTGTAGTGACCCCTTGACACTGCGGCGTGGTCAACAAACCGATCAGGACGACGTGCCCTGTTCGAAGCAAGCGGGCTGGCACATCGACTCCGGCGAACATATCCACTCACCCCACGGCCCAAGACAGCTCACCTCAAACGTGAGCGGCCCCCATATCCACTCACCCCAAGCCCCAAAGCAGCTCACCCCAAGTCCCATAAACGCTCACCTGGCACAGGAAATAGTCAAATAAAAACAAGCACTTGGCGAGTCAGCAAATATCAAAACCTCAATTCCGATATTTCAATGTCTTCAAGCGCGCGCTCCGAGCTCATAAAATTTTCCTGATGCCATCGGACTCTGTGGCCTCTTCGCTGCGCTCAGGTGAGCGCTGTTGACCACAGCGCACTTCTCGCGCACAGTCCGGCTCCCGTTCGTGGAGCCCTCTTGAAAAAGCCCGTCCTTTCCCAATCCGAATTGCCTCTCAAGCGCTCGGGGCAGGGACGCCAGGCTGCGGTCAAGGAACCAGTGGCTACCGGTCCCGCCCCCGTCATGCCGTCGGCATCGGTGCCAGTGCCGGTGAACCGCGGCGCCATGGTGGTCAAGCCTGTTGAATCCATCGCGCTGCGGGTAACTAAGGGCAAGGCCACGCTGTTGGGCCGGCGCTTCTGGAACTGCCTGGTCAAGCATGCGCAGTCGCAAAGCCCAAACGCCGACAACATGTACGAGATGCCGGTGGCCCTGCTGAAAAAGCTCAGCGGCTTCGACAGCAAGAACATGGAAGTGCTGGCCACCACGCTTACCGAGCTGCAGACCATCGCCGTGAACTGGGGCGACAGCCCGCGCAATTTCAACCGCGAGTCCTACCGCTGGGAAAGCGCCACGCTGCTGAGCTACGCCTCCATACGCAAGAAGCCCGGCGAGGGACCCACGCTGGTGTTCGACTTCCATCCGGCGGTGCGGCCCTACATCTTGAAGCCCGAGGTCTATTCGCTGATCTCACTGGAAATCCAGCGGCGCTTTCGCACGGTGGGTGGGCTGGTGCTGTACGAGATCGGCGAGCGCTACCTCTCCAGCCCAAACGGCCTGTCGGCGCGGCTGCACTGGACGGAGTGGCACCACATCCTCACCAGCCGCGGCCGCGACGCTGGGGGCAAGGGCAAGGCGCCGGAGTGGAAATACTTCAAGCGCGACGTGCTCGACCCGGCCGTGCGCGAGGTCAACAAGGAACAGGACAAGTTCAGCATCGACTACCACGTCGCCAAGGCGGGGCGCTTCACCACGGACTTGCAGTTCGTCGTCAAGGCCAAGCGCAAGGCGCTGGGCGAGGCCGAGGGCGTCGAGCCGTCGGCCCTGGAGCGGCTGGCGCAATGGGGCGTGCCGGACGCCGAAGCCACGCGGCTGCTGCAGCGCCTGGAGCCACAGGACCGCGCCAAGGCCGTGGAGACCGTGGAGCGCCGCCTGCAAAAGAGCGCCCAGCTCGGCGAGGTCAAGAGCATCGCGGCCTACTTGCAGACGGTGGTGACGCAGGGGCTGGAGAGCGGCGCCTTCAGCGGGGCCTTTCCCGACGTGCCCGATGCCGAGTCCAAGCCTGTCGCAGCCCCGGCGGAGCAGGGCGGCAAGGCGAGCGCGCGCAAGGCACCGACAGCGGCTGCAGCGCCCGCCACACCTGCCGCTCCCGAAGCGCTTGGGGGTTTTCCAGCGCCAGCCGTGCAAGAGCCTCCCCCCGCCGTGGCCGAACCCCCCGCGCCGCCTGCATACAGCGCCGTCCCGCGCGCAGCTGTGGTGCCGCAGGTGGCCGAGCTGTGGATGGCGGCACGGGATCTTTTCCTGGTTTTGCCGGAGCCCGACAAGCAGCACTGGTATGCCCGCTACGAGGCCGAGCGGGTCGGCCCGCAAGCGGCGCTGGCCGTCAGCCCCGACTACGGCCGGCTGCCGGAGGTGCGCATCTGGCGCGATTTCCAGAAGGCGCGCCAGCTCAACCCGGCGGCACGGTTGGGCACTTCGGCCCTGGTCTATTTCTCCAAGTGGTTGGCGCCGGTGTGGACGCAGGAGGGGCGTTTGTAGCCGCCGCCTGCCGACGTGGTCCTGGCGCGGGTACAACGCGGCCTCCTTGTCGTTTTACGGGAAGCCATCCATGTCCGATGACCAGAACGGGCGCCGCCGGCCGACGGCAGCCGACTTCCACCCCGAGGTGCTGCGCCTTTTCGACCAGTACGTGCATGGCGGCATGGACCGCCGCATGTTCCTGGACCGCGCTGCGCGCCATGCCCTGGCTGCCGGCACCACCGCGGCGGGCCTGCTGGCCGCGCTGAGCCCGGATTTCGCCGGGGCGCAAAAGGTCGCGCCAGCTGACGCGCGGCTGCGCACCGAGTGGGCCGAATTCGCCTCGCCCGCCGGCTACGGCAAGGCAAAAGCCTATGTGGCACGCCCGGCGCAGGCCGCTGCGGCGCTGCCGGTGGTGCTGGTGGTGCACGAGAACCGCGGCTTGAATCCGCACATCGAGGACGTCGCGCGGCGCCTTGCGCTGGAAAACTTCATCGCCGTGGCGCCGGACGCGCTCTTTCCCTTGGGCGGCTACCCCGGCGACGAGGACAAGGCGCGCGAGCGCTTTGCCCAACTCGACGCGGCCAAGACGCGCGAGGACTTCGTTGCCGCGGCGCAATGGGCACGCGGACTTGCCGGCGGCAACGGCCGGCTGGGCGCGGTGGGTTTTTGCTGGGGCGGCGGCACGGTGAACATGCTGGCCACGCGCATGCCGGAGCTGGCCGCGGGTGCGCCCTTCTACGGGCCGGCGCCGGCGCTGGACCAGGTGAAGAACGTCAAGGCGCAACTGCTGCTGGTCTTTGCCGACCAGGACGAGCGCATCAATGCCACCTGGCCGCCCTACGAGTCCGCGCTGCAGGCCGCGGGCGTGCGCTTCGAGGCTTTCAAATTCGCCGGCACGCAACACGGCTTTCACAACAACACCACGCCGCGCTTCGACGAGGCCGCGGTACGCCAAGCCTGGAGCCGCACGTTGGCGCTGTTCAACCGCATGCTGCGCGCCTGAGCCGCGGGCGGCAGGGCTTTCACGGAGGGACGAAGCGCCCTGTGCGCTGCCCGCGGATGCGGCTACGGTGAAGCCTGCAGTTCCAGGCCACGGGGGCGGGCTTTGCAACAGCTCCCGTGAACTCAGCGTCCACCCCCGTCAGCCGCCATGGACCTTGAACTTTTCCTGCAGCCCCTATCCGCCGAGCAGCCCTGCGGCGACGATCTTTCGTTTTCGCCGGAAGTGGACGCCCTGCGCGAGATGCGCCGCGAGGACGACCCGTCCCTGGCGCAGGGCGAGTGGGTCGCGCCGCTGAAATCCGCCGATTGGGCCGGCGTTGCGCGCGGCTGCGAGACGCTGCTGCGCACCCGCTCCAAGGATTTGACGTTTGCCGGCTGGCTCACCGACGCCTGGGCACGCCTGCGCGGCTTCGAGGGCCTGGCCGAAGGCTTACGGCTGACCGCCGCGCTGGTGGAGCGGCACTGGCGCACGCTGCACCCATTGGCCGAGGACGGCGACCAGGAACAGCGCGCCGGTTGCTTGGCCTGGCTGACCGTGCGCGTGGTGGAGCTCAGCCGCAGCCTGCCGCTGGTGGCCGTGGACGCGCAGCCCATGGGCCTGGTCGACGTGCAGGCCGCGCGCCGGCGCAAGGCGGCCGCGGACGACGCGTCCTGCCCCGACGGCGAGGCAAGGGCCGTGGACGCGCAGGAGCCGCCCCCTACGCTGGACGCCACGCTGCGCGCCGTGGCCGCCGGGGGCCACACCGCTTTCGGCGCCCAACAACAAGCCATCGCGTCCGCCCAAGCCGCCTTGCTGCAATTGCAGGCCGCGGTGGATGTGCAGTTGCCGCAGGACGGGCCGTCCTTCGCCGCGGCACGCAACGCGCTGGAGCAGGTGGCCGAGGGCTGGACGCGCATTGGGCGCGAGGCCGGCGTGGCCGAGGCGCGGCCGGACGGGGCGGCCGTCATGGCGCCGGCCGCCGTGGCCGAGGCATCGGCGCCGCCGGCGCCGCGCCTGGCCGGCGGGCCTATCCAGTCGCGGGCGCAGGCGCTGCAGCAGTTGCGGCTGGTGGCCGACTACTTCCGCCACGCCGAGCCGCACAGCCCCGTGGCTTACCTGGCCGACAAGGCGGCGCGCTGGGGCGAGATGCCGCTGCACGAATGGCTGCGCGCCGTGGTGAAGGACGGCATGGCACTGGCGTCCTTCGAAGAGTTGCTGGGCGTCGGGCCGCGTGAGCTGCGCGGCTGAGGCGCGGCGCGGGCCGCCGCATCCGGCCCGCTTCAAGCCTTCTTCAGAGCGGCTTCAGGCCAATACCCGGAATTCGATGCGCCGGTTGCGGGCCCGCCCTTCGGGGCTGAGGTTGTCGGCCACCGGCTGGTCCGGCCCGGCGCCGGCGGTCTGGATGTCCGCGGGCGCGATGCCCTTGTTCACCAGGTAGGCCTTGACGGCCTCGGCGCGCGCGGCCGAGAGCTGCAGGTTGGCCATGCGGGGGCCGCGGTCGTCGGTATGGCCCACCACCTCGAAGCGCCGGCCGGCGAGCTGGCGCAGCAGCGGCAGCAACTCGTCGAGCACCTGCGTGCCCGCGGGCGTGAGCGTGGCGTTGCCGGGTTCGAAGGCGATGGTACGCCGCGCCACCGCCGCATCCAGCATCTGCTGCGTGGGCGCGGCCACGTTCAGGCCGTCGCGCACGGTGTAGGTGGGGTTGTTCAGGCGTGCGGCGAGCTGCTCCAGCACTTGCTGGCGCACCGTTTCGCCGGGGACGCGGCCGCTGATTTCGACCACGTTGCCGCTGATGCGCAACTGCCCCTGCGTAACTTGCCGCAGGTCCGACGCCAGCGCGCGCTGCACCTGCGCGGCCCAATTGGGTGGAGCCGTCAGCTGGTCTATGCCGAGCTGGTCCACGACGCGGGCGGCGCCGTAGATCTCCCGTACCCGCGTGAGGATGGCCGCGCGCGTGGCCTCGTCCGGCACCGCGCCGGACACCACCACCGGCCCCTGCGCGCCGGCTGCCGCCTGGACCTGCGTCTGGGTCTGGGTCTGGGTCTGAACTTGCGGCTGCGGCGGGTTCTGCGCCCGCGCCTGCGGCAGCGGCTGGGCCGCCAGGACGAGCAGCAGCGCGGCCCGGGCCCCCGCGGGCAGGGCAGGGCAGTGCAACCGAGCAGTCAACGAGCGCATGGCGTCACTCCTTCAGAAAGGCGGTGCTGAAAAGGTCCGCCGCCTCGCGCAGCGGCAGCGTGGGCTGGCGCAGATGGGCGTCGAGCCGGCGCAGCGCGGCGTCCTGCACCACGTGGCCGTCCACCCAGCACGGTGCGTGCAGCGTGATGAAGGCGTCCTTTGCGGACGCGGGCGTGAACAGGGCCTGCAGCATGGCCGGCGACGCGCCGGCGAAGCCCACCAGCAGCGTGGGTTCAGCCGGTGCCCCCGCACAGGGCAGCAGCAGCATCAGCTCGAAGTCGCCGCGCGCCAGGAAGCGGGCGATCAGCCGCAGCCACAGCGCGGCCATGGCCGCGGCCTGGTGCGGCCGGCCCGGCAGCGGCAGCCGCAGCCCCGTGTCCAGCCGCGACAGCCCGCTGTCCGGCACGGGCTGCAGCAGCAGCCCAAGGGCCAGCAGCACGCGGCGCAGGTCCACGCCGGGGTGGCTGTGCTCCAGCAGCGCCTGCAGCTCACCCAAGGTCTGCCGCGACACGAAGTCGCCGTCCTCGCGAGCCCAGGCGTCGGCTTGCGGGGCGATGTCCAGGCGCACTTGGCGGGCGCCGGCCAGCACGCTGGCCGCGTCGTCGTCGGCGCAGGCGCGCGCGGCGAGGTCCTGCAATTGCAGCCAGGCCGGTCCAAGCACCAGCGGCGCTTGGGCGATGAAGGCCATGGGCGCTCCGATTTCGAACGACGCCGTGGCCACGAAGGGAAAGCGCCGGCCTGCCGCATCGGCACTTGGGCGCAGGTGGCCGGCCAGCGCAACGCGGCTGCGCACGCCCAGCACGGCGAAATGGGCACAAAGCGCGTTGTCGTAGAGCTGCTTCCAGCGCGGGTCCTGCGCCAGATCGGCCAGGGCGCGGCTGAGCCACTGGTCCAGCAGCCGGGTGAGCGCTCCTTGCCGCGTGCTGCACACGAAATCGCCTCTGGAGCGCAGCTTGCCGAACCAGGACAGGGCCGCCGTGCCGCTCACCGCGCCGCTCCCGTGGCGGTGGCAGTGGTGGCGGGTGCAGTGGTGGCCAGCGCCACTTGGGCCGCGTCCTCGCCGGCTACCAGCCCGGGCAGCGACAGTCCGCGCAAGCCAGCACCGCCTGCCGGCGCCGCGCCGCCGGCCATCGGGCCGGGGGTGGAGATGGCCCGATAGTGGAGCGTGACGGCGAGAGGGCCCTGGCCGAGCGTGAGCTCGCGCAGGCCGTCGGCCAGCTTGGTGACTTGCGCGGCGTCTATCAGGCGCTCGAAACCGTAGGCTCCGGGTGCGTTGAACACCTCCACGGCCTGCCCGTCCAGCGCAATGCCGCTGATGCGCACGCCCGGCGTGGCGCCGGGCCGGGGCCAGACGAAGCTGCTCCAGCTCGCTTCGCCATTGCGGTAGTGCAGCACCTGGCCGTCAATGTCCACCGTGTACTCCACGAAGCCCGGTGCGCCCGTGGGCCGCAGTTGAAAGCTCACCTGCGCCGTGCCGGCTGAAGGCGATGCCGCGCCGTCCAGCGGCGCCACCCAGCCGGGCAGGCCCTGGGCGAAGGCCGGCCGCAGCCGCAGGCCCAGTTGCGCCCACTGGCGCGCGGCCACCTCGTCGCCGCGGCGCGTCACCAGCGGGCCCAGCGCCTCGGTGGCAAAGCGCGCCACCGCGCCGCTTGGACCGAACACGCGCGCGATCTCCACGGGCGCGGCCTCCACGCGCGAGGCCGGATCGAACGGGTACTTGCCCGCCAGCGTGAGCTGGAAGGGCTGCAGCACCTGCGCCGTCCATTGCCGGTTGAGCTCGGCCTCGGCTGCCGGCACCAGCGCGGCAAAGGAGCTCATGAGCGGACGCACCAGCAGCGGCCGCAGCGCGGCCTTGACGCCGTCGCTGGCGCCGGCGAGCAACTGTTCGTCCACGATGCGCAGTGCCTCGGCCAGCTCGGAGGCGCCGCCCTCGAAGGTCGCGGCCATGAGCTGCCGCGCGGCCGGGCCGGCGTCGCCCTGGTTCTTCATCGTGTTCAGCCGCGAGCGCACGCGGCCCAGGCTTTGCAGGTAGCCCTCCAGCAGCGGCGCGGCGCCCTCGCGCGCGGCCAGCAGCCGCTCCAGCGCGGCGAACTCGCGGCCCACGGCACCCATGGGCAGCGGCTCGGACGGCGCGGTGTCCGCCTTGACCTCCACTTGGGCCGGCGAGAGCTGTTGCAGCGACTGCCGCAGCCATTGCGCCATACCCTCGCGCGCACGCGCCGCATGAGCGTCCGCCAGCGACGGGTTGTCCCATGCCGTCTGCTCGTGCAGCGTGAGCAGCAGCTTGCGCAGCGGCGAGTCGGTGGGGTCGCCCAAGCGGTTCATGTACGCCACGGCGGCCTCGAAGCCGGCGAAGTCCGCCACCGCCACACCCTGCATGAAGCGCTGCCACTCGCGCACGTACTCGGCCTTGTAGAGATCCACCAGCGTCTTGCGGATGTGCTGCGGGCTGCCTTGCAGCGAGAGGTCGTCGTGCGTGCTGGTCTTGAGCACCCAGTCGCTGCTTTGCAGCTCGTTGTGGGCCGCGTCGCGTATGGCGGCCTCGACGTGGCCCTGCCAGGCCTCGCGGGTGAAGGCGCCACCCACCACGTGGCTGCCGGCGATCAGGGCCTTGTCCTGCTCGCCCACGATGCGCGCCACCGTGATGGGCGCGTAGCGCGTGGCGGCGCGGGCCTTCATGTCGGCATAGACGCGCTCGATGGCGGGCATGCCGCGCACCACGCGGCGCAGATTCTCGCGCGTGCGGTCCACCAGGCCGAAGTTGTTGGCGATGACGGGAAACAGCGGGTCCTGCAGGTGCGCCATGGCAAACGAGATCAGGCTCTCGGCGCTGCGCATGAGCTGCTCGCGCGGCAGCGTGCCGCGGTTGTCCTCCAGCCAGCTGCGCCAGAAGCGGGTGACCTGGTCGGCCAGGTGGCCGGACTCCATGCGCTGCCGCTCGGCCAGCATGAGGTAGGTCTTGAGCGCGTTGTAGGCCTCCTCCACGTCGGTGGGCGAGGCCTGGGCGTAGCGCGAAGCGGCTGCGGCCGGCACCGGCGTGGCGGCCGCAGCCGTTGCCTGCGCATCGGTGCCGCGGGCGCTTGGACGTAGCTCGGCGGCGTGCAGGTTGACCTCGCCCAAGTAGCCCTCCAGCGCTTGCGCCACCGGCTCCAGCATCACGCGGCGCAGGCCCTGGAACACCTCGCGGCGCAGCCGCCGCTCCAGCGCCTCGCCCTGGTACAGGCCCAGGCCGACGGTCCAGGGCCGCTGCGCGCGCCAGGCCGCCAGCTCGTCGACGCGGGCTTGCAGCAGCTCCAGCGCCTGCAGCCGCGAGGCCAGGTCGGCACGGCCCTCCTGCAGCCGCTGCGCCTTCTCCAGGTCGGCCTGCACGCCGGCCACGAGCTGCCGGTTGCCCAGGTAAGACCAGGTCCAGCCTCCGAGCGCCACGGACAGCGTGAGCACCCCCAGCGCATAGCCCACCGCGCGCAGCCGCCGCTGCGTGGGGTGGGCGCGCTGGCGCACCAGGTCGCGGTCGGCAAAGATCACATCAGAGAACAGCCGCTTGAGGAAGTAACCCTGCTGCATGGCCTGCGCGGGCGTGGCCTCGCCCGCGGCCGGCGACAGGCCGAACTGCTGCGCCACCCCGTCGGCGGGCGCCGCGGCCGCGTCGCCAGGCTGCACTGCGCTGCAGAAGTAAAAGCCGCGGAACACCGGGCGCACCTGATAGACGTTCTCGTCGAACAGCGTGGCGACGAAGCTGCGCAGCGCCGGCTGCAGCGCGGCAAACTCCAGCGGGAAGGCCAGCACCGAGGGCGGCAGCGGCTGGCCACGGTGCAGCGTCATGTGCGCCAGCGCGGTTTCCTTGAGCCCTTCGCGCAACTCGGCAAAGTGCTGGTCGAACAGCGTCACGGCGTCGGCGGCGGGCTTGCGCTCGTAGGGCAGCGTGGCGCCCCACACCTGTTCGCGATCCTGCGCGTCGTGGCCGGCGAAGAAGCCGGTGAAGCCGCTGATGAGGTCGGCCTTGGTGAAGAGCACGTACACCGGCGCGCTGACCTCCAGCGCATCGGTGAGCTCCTGCACGCGGGCGCGCAGGTCGCGGGCGAGGGTGATGACGTCCTGTGCCGGCGCGTCGCGCAACTGCGCCACGCTGGCCGTCACGAGGATGCCGTTGATGGGCGCCTTGGGCCTGTGCCGCTTGAGCAGGCGCAGAAAGCTCATCCAGGCCTCGCGGTGCTCGGCCTCGACCGCGTAGCGGCCGGCCGTGTCGAGCAGGATGCCTTCGCTGGTGAAGAACCAGTCGCAGTGGCGCGTGCCGCCTATGCCATGGAGGACGTTGTCCTTGCCGTGCGGGAAGGGGAAGGTCAGGCCGGACTGGACGACGGCGGTGCTCTTGCCCGTGGAGGAGGCGCCTATGAGCATGAGCCAGGGCAGCTCGTACAGCGCGGCCTGGCCGCTGCGGCGGCCCAGGCGGGAGCTTTTCAGGGTGCGAATGGCTTCTCGGAGTTGCGATCGCAACTCGCCTTCCTCCACCTCGCGCTGATCGGCGCCGGTGCCCGCGGCGCTGGCCATGCTGCCTTCCAGGGCCTGCTCCAGGCCGGCGGCCGCCCGCCGGCCATGCCAGCGCCGCCAGGTGTGCCGCACCAGCCAGTAAAGCAGGGCCAGGGACAGCAGGCCCGCGGCCACGGCCAGCCGCAGCAGCATGGGCCAGGCGCTGAACCATACGAACGCGCCCAACAGCAGCAGGCCCAGCAGGGCCAGGGTGCGGGCGCTCAGGAGCAACTGCAGGAGGCGCTTCATGGCTAGAGCTCCGAAGTGGGTGAAAGGATGGAGTCCATGGCTGGCAGTCAGCGCGTGGCGTCGCGCCGCCACTCGACGTGGCCGTAGTCCCGGAGCGAGCGCCAGTCGCCGCCCCAGGTCAGGCCCAGCGAGCGCGCGACCTCGCCATAGGCCCGGTAGCCCTGCATGGCCCAAGGGTCGCGCTCGGAGATGACGACCTTGCCGTCGCGCAGGAAGGCGCAGTCGGCGGCCAGGCCGAACTGGTGCAGGCTCTGGTTTGGGCCGGCGCGCGTCACCGAGGGGCCCAGCGCCGCCAGCGCGGCCTGACGCTGCGGGCTGCGCCAGCCCTCCAGCAGCACCATGTCGTAGCCGTGGCGCTCGCGAACGAGCCGGAAGGCCAGCAGCAGCCGTTGTCTGAAGGCGGCGTCCAGCAGCTCCCATTGGCGGCTGGCCAGTTGCGCCATGGGCAGCCATTGCTGCACTTCCGCAGTCATGAACAGCGCAGGCGGCAGCGGCGGTGGAGCCACCAGTTCCTCGCCTTGCAGCAGCGCGGCCACGCGCTGGTCCACAGCGCGCTCGGCGCCGTCCAGGCCGTCCAGGCGCTGCAGCCCGCGCAGGCTCCATGCGAGCAGGGGCAGGAGCATCAGCAGGGCCAAGGCTGCGGCCAGCGGCAGCGCCCGGCGGCGCAGCATGCCGGTTGAGCCGGCAACCAGATGCCGCGCCCCGCGGCAGGTGTGGCGGGCCAGGGCCTGGGTGCTCAGCGTCCAGGCCGCCGCGGCGCGGCGGCCGCTTTGCCACCAGCGCCGCGTGCTGGCCTGAGCCCAATCGCGCACGGGTGCGAGCAGCAGTGCCGTCAGCGAGGCAGCCAGCAGCAGGTAGAACAAGACTCCCAGCAGCATGAGCGCGTCCAAGGTTGTTGGCCCGCTTAAGCTGCTATCGGGCCATCTGTAAAGTAAATTTGTGTAAATAGTTCATAAATGGGCTGTCAAACGCCAGAGGAGTGCCCCGCGGTTCCCGCGAATGAGGGGGTATTGGGAGAAGCGCGAAGCGGCGCTGCGGAGTCCCTGACCAGACTGGGTCCCATCAACCAGGACCGCCAGGGGAGGGCATGGGCACATGGACTCACGACACACCAGCGCAGCGCCGCAGGCCGCGTGGCGGCCCAGCCTGATGCCGCAAGCCGGCGCCGCGCCGCGGCCCGGCCTGTGGGAGCCCGTGCCGCTGCTGGCCGCGCTGCACCAGGATCTGCCCATGCATGCGGACGCAACCGCCGTGGGCAGCCTGCAATCCTGCCTGGCCAGCCTTGCGGCACTGGCCTTCGCAGGCCTGGGCGTGGCGCTGATGCTGCACTGGTCGTCCTCCGAAGTCGCACGGGCCGCCCATGCCGCAGCGCCCGTGTCCGTCTCCCCGGCCGTGCAGGCAAGGGCGTTGGACACGCCAGCCACGGCGGCACCCGCGGCCTTCATGCCGGCACCGGCGGCCGCACGCATCGAGCGCATGGTTCCGGCGCCGGCTGGGCCCGTCTCCTCGCCGGCCTCACCACAGGCCGCGCCGCCAGTGTCCGTGCCCCTTGCACTTGCGCCGCCTTCACGCATGGCCCGCACCAAAATGGCGGCTGCCCCACATGCGGCTCCGCACGCGGCGCCCGCTTCAAAGCGCGACCCCCAGACCGCCACCGCCGCGGCGCGCGCCATGCCAGCCACCGCATCCACGCCCATGCCGCACAACCGGGCCGTGCAGGCCGAAGCCGAGTCCGCCACCGCTGCGCAGGCCGAGGCCGACGCGGACCTGCTCCAGGCCGTGATGGACTGGCACGAGCAGCATGCGCCGCAGGCCGCATCCCGGCGCTGAGCCAAGCTCATGACCTGAGCCAGGCGAGGTTGCGTTGGAAACGAAAGCGGCGCGGCAGCAGAAAAATTTTTGCCAGCCTCTTGCGGCCACCAAAAAACCCCTGCTACAATCTCGCTTCTTCGACACCTGCCCAGGTGGCGGAATTGGTAGACGCACTAGTTTCAGGTACTAGCGGGTAACTCCGTGGAGGTTCGAGTCCTCTCCTGGGCACCAAGGTGGACGCAGCTTTCCGGATTTGGAACACTCCAGATTCCGGGCAGTTAGCTCAGCGGTAGAGCACTGCCTTCACACGGCAGGGGTCGCAGGTTCGAACCCTGCACTGCCCACCAAAAAGAAAGCCCCGCAGACTTCGGTCTGCGGGGCTTTTCTCATTGGCCGGCCCAGATCATCTGTCCTTGAAGCCCCGGCATATGGTCGCGGGCGCGACAAATTCACGCTTTGGGCCTGTGCGGGGCTGCCGGTTGTGCTGGCAACCGGGCACAGGGTGCCGGCTTGATCAGCTGCCGCTGCCGCGCAGCGCGCGTTCGATCATCTGCAGCGCGTGCCCGGCCACCTGCGGGCAGTCCACGCCCGGGGCCAGTTGCAGGTGCTCCATGGCGCAGGCCTCGCGTATGGACGCCAGGCCGTGCACCGTGGCCCAAATGAACATGGCATGCCTATCCACCTCGGCGCGCTGTGCTTCGCCCGCGCCGTAGATGCGGCGCAGCACGTCGCGCAGCACGTCGAAGGCATGCAGCGCGTCGCGCGCCAGCTCGGTGTGATCCACGCCCTCCGGCCAGGGGCCGCCGAACATCAGCCGGTACTCCAGCGGATGCGCTGCGGCGTAGGTCAGGTACTGGTAACCCAGCGACTGCAGGTCCGCTGCCGGGTCCGCATGGCGCTCGCGTGCGTCCAGCGCTTGCGTGAAATCCTGAAAGCAGCGGCGCATCACCTCCGCCAGCAAGTGGTCGCGGCTGGGGTAGTGCTTGTACGGCGCCTGGTGCGACACGCCCAACTTGCGCGAGACCTCGCGCAGGCTCAGCTGCTCGATGCCGTGCTCGGCAATCACCTCGCGCGCAGCGCGCACACAGGCCTCCTTCAGGTCGACGGATTCCTCAACTTCAGAGCGGGTGCTGGGCATGTGCGGATTCTCGCAGCGTGGGTCCGCCCGTCGGCCGCGCCAGGTCACGGCTGCCGATACGCGGGCAGAAACACCATTGTCCCTTCCAGGTTGACAGTGTCAACGCGTTTCAAGCATCATGGTTGACACCGTCAACCCGCTTTGGGGCCGCCATGGATTTCCGACCCTCGTCTGCCGCCGCGCCGCCTGGTGCTTCCGGTCCAAGCCCGTCGCGCTCCTGTTTGCATGCGTGGCCGCCGGCAGCGCTGCGCGCTGGCCGTGCGGCACTGCATTGGCGCCGTGCCGCCGTGGGCTTGGGCGCTGCGCTGCTGCTGTCCGCCTGCGCGGGCGGGCCGCCAGGGCCGGTGAAATCCGGGCCGGCCGCGCTGCTGACGCCCGCCTTTGGCCAGGCCGGCGAGATCTCCGGCGCTTTCGAGGCGCACTGGTGGCAGCGCTTCAACGACGCGACGCTCGCCGCGCTGGTGGCCGAGGCGCAGCGCGCCAACCTGGATCTGCGCATCGCCGCCGAGCGCGTACAGCAGGCGCGCGCAGGCAGCACGGCGGCGGCGTCGCGCCTGGCGCCCACCGTGGGCCTGACCGCCAGCGCGTCCGACCAGCGCAGCGGGTTGCCGGACGAGGTGAAGCGCGGCCAGCCCGACGTGCGCGCGTTGAGGGCTGGGCTGGACCTGGGTTGGGAAGTGGATCTTTTCGGCGCCGCCCGCGCCGCGGCGGACGCCGCCGAGCTCGACGCCCAAGCCGCCGCCGAAGGCGCCGAAGGCGCGCGGCTGCTGGCCGCGGGCGAGGCGGCGCGGCTGTACCTCGTCTGGCAGGGTGCCCGCGCGCGGCTGCAGCGGCTGCAGTCGCTGCTGCAGGCCCAGGCCGAGACCGAGCGCCTCACCCGCAGCCGCGCCGCCGAGGGTTTATCCAGCCGTTTTGACGTGGCCCGTGCCGCTGCCGAAACGCAGTCCCTGGCCGCGCAGCTGCCGCCGCTGCGCACGCTGGTGGCCGTGACCGAGCAGCAGATCGCCGTGCTGTTGGGCCGCAACCCGGGCGAGCCGCTGCCGCTGCTGCAGGCCGCCGCTTCCGCCACGCTGCCGGACGCGCCGGCCCTGGCGCCGGGCCAGCCCGTGGAGCTGCTGGCGCGCCGCCCGGATTTGCGCGCGGCCGAGCGGCAGCTCGCCGCCGAAGGCGCCCGGCTGCGCGAGGCGCGCGCCGACCTGCTGCCCAAGTTCTTCTTCAGCGCCTTGTTGGGCCGGCAGGACTTGCGCATCAACGGCCTGGACCTCGCGCCCGTGCGCCTGAGCAGCGTGGCGCTGGCCTTTACAACCCCGATCTTCAACGCCGGGCGGCTGCGCGCGGCGCAGGAGCGTGCCTCCTCGCGCGAGCGCGCGGCCGAGCTGTCCTACGAGCGCGCCACGCTGGCGGCGCTGCAGGAAGTCGAAAGCTCGCTGGTGGCGCTGGCCCAGGAGCGTGAACGCGGCACCGCGCTGGACGCGCTGCTGGCCGAGCGCCGCGCCGCGCTCGCACATGCCCAGTCGCTGCGCCGCGAAGGCCAGATCGACCTGCTGCAACTGCTGGACGTGCAGCGCGGCCTCATCGCCGCGGAGTTGTCGCACGTCGAGCACCGCACCCAGCTCGCGCTGGACGCGGTGCAGCTCTACCGCGCGTTGGGCGGCGGCTGGCGCACGGGTGAACCTGCCGCGGCCGCGCCGTCCTCCAACCCCTCCAGCCTGTGACCACCATGACCTCCACACCCCTTCCTCGCCGGCTGGCGGCCGCCCTGGCGCTGCCCCTGCTGCTGGCCGCCTGCTCCAAGCCGACCGAGCCTGCGCCTGTGGTGCCGGCCGTCTACGTCACGCCCGTGCAATACACGGCCGCGGGCGCTGAGCGCCGTTTCAGCGCCACGCTGGCCGCGCGCACCGAGAGCGACCTGGCTTTCCGCACCGGCGGCAAGCTCGTCGCGCGGCTGGTGGACGTGGGCCAGGCCGTTCGCGCGGGCCAGCCCTTGGCGCGGCTGGATGCGGCCGACTACCAGCTTGGCGCCGAAGCCGCCGCCGAGCAGTTGCGCGCCGCCGAGGTGGACGCCGCGCAATCCGCCAGCGACGCCGCGCGCTTTGCCCGGCTGCTGGCCGACGGCAGCGTGGGCGCCGCCGACCAGGAGCGGCTGCAGGCCAAGGCCGACGCCGCCGCCGCGCGCGTGCAGCAGGCCCACCGCCAACTGGAGCTGGCGCGCAACCGCAACGCCTATACCGTGCTCACGGCGCCCTTCGACGGCGTGGTCAGCGCCGCGCGCGCCGAGGTCGGCCAGGTGGTGGCCGAAGGCCAGCCCGTGTTCCAACTGGCCCGCGACCGCGAGCTGGAAGTGGTGGTGGACGTGCCCGAAGCCCTGGCCGCCGACCTGCGCGAACGCCGCGCCACCGTGCGCGTGGCCGGCGGCGCGGCGCAGGCGCTGCGCTTGCGCGAGCTCTCGCCCACCGCCGCCGCCGGCACGCGCAGCTTCCGCGCCCGCTACGCCCTGGTCTCGGCCGCGCCCGCGCTCTGGCGCATGGGCATGACGGCCGAGGTTGCGCTGGCCGCGCCGCGCGCGGGCAGCGAGCCCGTGGCCGAGCTGCCCGTGGGCGCGCTGCTGAGCACGCAGGGGCAGGCCACGGTGTGGGTGGTGGACGACCCGGCCGCCACGCCGGCCAAGCTCACGCGCCGCAGCGTCACGGTGGTTGCGCAGGGCAACGACAGCGTCACGCTGCGCGGCCTGGAAGAGGGCGCCTGGGTGGTCAGTGCCGGCGCGCACCGGCTGGACGCCGGCATGGCCGTGCGCCCCGTCAAGCGCCCGCTGGACGGGCCGCTGCCCAGGCCGCAGGCCCAGGCCGAACCCCAGCCGCAAGCCGCGGCTTCAGCCGCTGCCCTGCAGGTGGCGCGATGAAAGACTTCAACCTCTCCGCTTGGGCCGTGCAACACCGGCCGCTGGTGCTGTTCCTGCTGCTGGCCACGCTGGTCGCAGGCGTGTTTTCCTTCACGCGGTTGGGCCGGCTGGAAGACCCGGTGTTCGAGGTGCCCAGCATGACCGTCACCGTCGCCTGGCCCGGCGCCAGCGCGCAGCAGGTGCAGGACCAGGTGCTCAACCGCCTGGAGCGCGCGCTGCAGGAGCTCGACGGGCTGGACAACGTGCGCAGCTTCGCCCGCCAGGGCTTTGGCGGCATCACGTTGTGGATGCGGGGCGGCACCGACAAGGCCGGCCTGGAGGCCGCCTGGTACCAGGCGCGCAAGAAGGTGGGCGACATACGCCACGAGCTGCCCGAGGGCGTGCGCGGCCCCTTCTTCAACGACGAGTTCACCGACGTGTACGGGGTGCTCTACGCCCTGGCCGCGCCGGACCTGGGCTTTCCCGAGATGCACGCCCTGGCCGAGGACGTCAAGCGCGCGCTGCAGGCCGCGCCCGGCGTGGTCAAGGTGGACGTGATGGGCCGCCAGGCCGAGCAGGTGCACGTGGAGTTTTCCAGCCAGCGCCTGGCCGCCATGGGGTTGACGCCGCAACTGCTGATTGAAACCCTCTCGCGCCAGAGCGCATTGCTGCCCGCCGGCGCGGTGGACGGCCGCGTGGACCGCGGCGTGGTGCGCGTGGCCGGCGTGCCCGGCGGCGCGGCGCAGGTGGCAGCGCTGCCCATTGCGGTGGGCGATCGGCTGCTCAAGCTCAGCGACGTGGCCGACGTGCGCGCCGCGCTGGAAGACCCGCCTTCCTTCACCGTGCGCCGCAACGGCGAGCCCGTGCTGGCGCTGGGCGTGGTGCTCTCGCGCCAGGCCAACGTGCTGCACGTGGGCCAGGCGCTGGACGCCGCCACCGCCGCGCTGGCGCCGCGCCTGCCCCTGGGCGTGTCGCTGGAGAAGTACGCCGACCAGCCGCAGGTGGTGGAGGACGCGGTGTGGGAGTTCGAGCGTGCGTTCCTGGAGGCGCTGGCCATCGTCCTGGCCGTGTGCTTCGTGGCCCTGGGCTGGCGCAGCGGCGTGGTGGTGGCCGCCTCGGTGCCGCTGGTGCTTGGGCTGGTGGCCATCGTCATGGTCTGGCGCGGCTGGGCGCTGGACCGCATCTCGCTGGGTGCCCTCATCATCGCCCTGGGCCTGCTGGTGGACGACGCCATCATCGCCGTGGAGATGATGGTGGTGAAGATCGAGGAGGGCTACGACCGCGTCAAGGCCGCCGGCTTCGCCTGGACCTCCACCGCCTTCCCCATGCTCACCGGCACGCTGGTGACGGTGGCGGGCTTCATGCCCGTGGGCTTCGCGCACTCCATCTCCGGCCAGTACGCGGGCGGGATCTTCTGGGTGGTGGGCGTGGCGCTGCTGGCCTCGTGGGTGGTGGCGGTGGTGTTCACGCCCTACCTGGGCGTCAAGCTGCTGCCCAAGGTGATGAAGCCCAGGCACCACGGCGTGCACGAGGGGCCGCTGTACGCGCGCATGCGCCGCGTCGTGGGTTGGGCCGTGGCGCGCCGCGGCTGGGTGCTCGCCGGCACGCTGGCGCTGTTCGTGGTGGCCGGCGCGGGCATGGGCCTGGTGCAGCAGCAGTTCTTTCCCACGGCCTCGCGCACCGAGCTGCTGGTGGACCTGCAGTTGCGCGAAGGCGCCTCCTTCGCCGCGACGCAGGCGCAAGTCAAGCGCGTGGAAGACATCCTCAAGGCCGACGCCGGGGTGCAGGGCTTCACGGCCTATACCGGCGCGGGCACGCCGCGCTTTTTCCTGAGCCTGTCGCCGGAGCTGCCCAACCCGGGCTACGCGCAGTTCGTGGTGCAGACGCCCAACATGGCCGCGCGCGAAGCGGTACGCACGCGGCTGCGCGCCGTGTTCGATGCGGGCGAAACATTCCCCGACCTGCGCGGGCGCGTGCAGCGCCTGGAATTCGGCCCGCCGGTGGGTTACCCGGTGCAGTTCCGCGTCATCGGCCCCGAGGTGGACGAGGTGCGCCGCATCGCCGCGCGCGTGCGCGACCTGGTGCGCCAAAGCCCGCTGGTGCGCGACACGCACCTGGAGTGGAACGAGCAGGTGCGCACCGTGCGCGTGGTGGTGGACCAGGACCGCGCCCAACAACTGGGCCTGGCCACGCAGGACATTGCCGCCACCGTGCAGACGGCCCTCTCCGGCGCCCCCGTGGCGCAACTGCGCCGCGGCGAGGAGCTCATCGACGTGGTGCTGCGCGCCCAGCCCGGCGAGCGCCGCTCGCTGCAGCAGTTGGAGGACTTGCCGCTCTTCACCCGCGCGGGTGTGAGCGTGCCGCTGTCGCAGGTGGCGCAGTTGATGCCGGACTGGGAGGAGCCCGTGCTGTGGCGCCGCAACCGCGACATGACGCTCAACGTGCGCAGCGACCTGGCCGAAGGCGTGCAGGGGCCGTATGCCACGCAGCAGATCTGGCCCTCGCTGCAGCCCGTGCTGCAGAGCCTGCCGCCGGGCTACCGCATCGAGTTGGGCGGCGCCATCGAGGAGAGCGACAAGAGCAACGTGGCGCTGGCGGCGGTGTTTCCGGCCATGTTCGCGGTGACGCTGCTCATCCTCATGCTGCAGTTGCAGAGTTTCAGCCGCATGGCGCTGGTGTTCCTGACGGCCCCGCTGGGCTTGATCGGCGTGGTGCCGGCGCTGCTGCTGTTCAACGCGCCGTTTGGCTTCGTGGCGCTGCTGGGGGTGATCGCGCTGGGCGGGATGATCATGCGCAACGCCGTGATCCTGGTGGACCAGATAGACCGTGACATCGCTGCCGGCAGCACGCCGTGGACGGCCATCGTCGAGGCCACCGTGCGCCGCGCGCGCCCGGTGGTGCTCACGGCCGCGGCGGCCATCCTGGCCATGATTCCGCTGACGCGCAGCATCTTCTGGGGGCCCATGGCCATGTCCATCATGGGCGGGCTGGTGGTGGCCACGGCGCTGACGCTGGTGGTCGTCCCGGCGCTGTACGCGGCCTGGTTCCGCGTGCGGCGCGAGGCGGCCGGGGCGGTGCCCACGCTGCCACCCACGATGCCCGCGGCGGCGGGTGGATAGCCTGGGCGCCGCGCACGTCACGCGCGCAGCGCCGGCCTGTCCGGGGGCGTGCGTGGTGTGCCAGCCGCCAAAACCACGCGGTTTCCAAGGGAAAACGCGGGGACAGGTGTTTGACAGGGCGACTGTGGATCATCGCCACAGCAGTAACCGCCCTGTCCCATGCCGCCCCGTTTCACGCCACCCATCAATGCCTTTGCTGCCGCTGCCTCCGGCGGCACGCTCAGGCGTTTCTGGGGGCGGCTTGGGCTGCGCATGGGCTTTTATGCCGGCATGGCCACGCCGTTCACACGGCCGGATTGGTCCACGGCGCAGCGGCTGGTTTTCGTGTGCCTGGCCAACCTGAACCGCAGTGCGCTGGCACAGGCGCTGTGCGAGCAGTCCGGCATTCCCACGGCTTCCTGCGGGCTGTACACGGTGACGGGCCGCCGTTGCTTTTCCTCCACCGTGCGCGTTGCCGCGGACATGGGCGTGGCGCTGCAGCGGCACCATGCCTCGCACTGGCTGGATTTCGCCCATCGCGATGGCGACCTCTACCTGGTCATGGAGCCGCGCCACGCCGAGCATCTGCTGCGCCGCGGTGTGCCGGCGCAGCGCATTGCGCTGCTGGGCCATTGGGCGCGGCCGCGCCGGCTGCGCATACGCGACCCCTATGGGCGCAGCGAGCTTGAGCTGCGCCGCTGTTTCGAGCTGATTCGCAGCGCGGTCTCGCAGCTCGCGGCCGAGTTGCAGGCCCAAGGCGCCGTGCTGTGCCGACCGGGGCAGGCCGGCATGCGCAAGCCTGTGGCCGGCGGCGTGCAAGGCGCCGAGCCCGGCCCCGCCGTCGCCTGAGCGTGAACACGGCTTGAGGCCGTGCGCACAAGAGGCCGCAATTCACGCGCGCCGCGCCGGTGCTTTTGCGGACGATGGGGCGAGTTGCCCCCGGGCCGTCAAACTTGCTCGTTTGGCCGTTTGACGTACCCGGAGACTTCCATGCAGCGCCTTGCAGTTCCGCTGTTCCGACTGTTTCTTGTCGTGCTGGCCGCGCTGGCCTTGCTGCGGGCGGCCCCCGCAACGGCCGCCGACTGGATGAGCGCCAGCCGCGAGCCCGTGGGCCTGGCGCCGGACCCGGCGCAGGTGCGCGAGGCCATGGTGCAGGTCTACGGCGCGCGCGTCGTGGGCGCCAAGGGCCTCTTCGGCGTGCACACCTGGGTGGCGGTGAAGCCCACGGCCGCACCGGCCTGGACGGTGTACGAGGTCATAGGCTGGCGGCTGGGCTGGACGGACAACGTGGTGGTCGTCCGCCAGGGCGCGCCGGATGCGCGCTGGTTCGGCGCCGAGCCGGAGCTGTACGCGCAAAAGCGCGGTGCCGGCGTGGATGCGCTCATCGAGCGCATCGGCCAGGCCGTCAAGCGCTACCCCTATGCCGGCGAGTACCGGCTGTGGCCGGGGCCCAACTCCAACACCTTCACGGCCTGGATCAGCCGCAACGTGCCGGAGCTGGAGCTGGACCTGCCCGCCACCGCCATAGGCAAGGACTTCACCGGCACCACGCTGCTTGGGCCCGCGCCCAGCGGCCATGGTTTTCAACTCTCGTTGGGCGGGCTGCTTGGTTTGGCGGTGAGCGCCGTGGACGGCGTGGAGCTCAACCTGCTGGGCCTGAACTTCGGCGTGAGCCCGCTGGGCGTGAAGCTGCCCTTCGTTGGGCGCATCGGCGGGTTTCATCCGCCGGCACAGGGCGTGGCCGAGGTGCCGGCCGCGCGCGAGGAGCCCGCGGGCAAGGCGCTGTGATCTGCCCGTGTATCGACTGCTGATCGATGGCCTATTGGCCTGGTAGGAGGCCCGCTTGCGGGCCGAATCGCCAGCACATCGTGATGCCCGCCGGGTTCGGCGCCGCAAGCGGGCTTCCTACAGGCGATGGCCGTGGCGCCTGAGCGTCACAGCTTCGAGACGTTGCGGGCCCAATCGATGATTTCGTCCAGGGCGCGCCAGGCGGCGGCGCTGTCCTGGCGCGCCTGCTCGGCGGCCTCGACGCCGCGGCGCTGCAGGTCGGCCACGCGGGCATGGGCCCAGGCCTCGTAGCCGCGCGGGGCGAAATCCATTGCGCTTTCCAGCACTGCGCGGCGCTGCGCTTCGAAAGCGGTGGGATCGGTTTGGGCCAGGTGGGCCATCTGGTCGAAGTTGAAGGGCAGGATGGATCGCATGGTCAGGGCCTCAGGCTGGAACTTGGAAATGCGGAGTCCAAAAAAATCCTGCCTAACCCGCAACAGCGGCGCCCGCCTGAACTGCATGGAGGCTCCAACTTCTTGTCCTGTCGCGGCCTGGGGAATTCAGGCTTCGCTGGGGCAGGAATCTACGCAGGCGGCCCAAAAAAGCTTGACGACATTGATACATGCGCAACCCGCCGCCGGCCACGGCGGCTGCACGCCACGAGCTGATCCGGCACCGCTCCACCGCCAGCCGCGAGGTCCAAAGCGCAGCTTCTCCCCAGACGGAAAAGCGCAAAAGTTCCCCGCCTGTTGCTCACCGACGCACGTGCAACCGGGCGCAAATCCAGCGGAATGATTCGCAATTGAGGGTTTACGCTAGGTGCCGTGTTGCAGTGCAGCAATCGAAGACCGACAAGGAGTTTTGATGGACCTTCCGACCCGCCTTTTGCTGGAGAACCAGGCCTGGGCCGACGAGATGGATGCGCGCTCACCCGCCTTCTTCGAGCGCATGAGCAGCGGGCAGCAGCCCGGCGTGTTCTGGATTGGTTGCGCGGACAGCCGCGTGCCGGCCGAGCGCATCGTCAATGCCGCGCCGGGCGAGCTGTTCGTTCACCGCAGCATCGCCAACCTGGCGCTGCTGGAAGACAACAGCGTGATGAGCGCGCTGCAGTACGCGCTGGACGTGCTGGGGGTGGAGTCCGTGATCGTGTGCGGGCATGACGCCTGCGGCGGCGTGCGCGCGGCCCTCCTGCCGCCCTCCGAGTCGGAGTCCGACGCCGGCGCCGCTCCCGGCCACGCCCGCGCCGACTACCTGGCCGAGCGCATACGCCCGCTGCGCCGCCTCTACCAGCAGCACCGCCACCAGGTGGACGACGGCGGCAGCGGGCTGCCCGCCGACGCGGCGCTGGCCGCGCAGGTGGACCGGCTGGTGACGCTCAACGTCATCGAGCAGGTGCGCACGCTGGCCTCCACGGCGCTGGTGCAGCGCGCTTGGCAGCGCGGCCAGCGCCTGCGCCTGCTGGGCTGGGTGTACGGCCTGCGCAACGGCCGCCTGCGCCAGGTGCACGCGGTGGACGCGCCGGGCGTGGCGCTCAGGCGCGCGGCCTGAACAACGCCGCAGCGACACCGAAGCAGGTGCGCAGCGCCTCCCCGGCGCTCCCTCGCTCCTGCCGCTTTCCCTCCTTCTGAAGAACCCGCCCCGGCCACGCCTTGACGGCGGCGGTGCAGGGCGCCCGCTCAGGGCCCGCGTCCTGTCTGTCTGACTCTTTCTTCGCACGTCTCCCCATGCAGTCCCCCGTTTCGTCCTCCCTTGGCGCCGCCCCGCGCGGCCTTTCCTTGCGCCACCTGCGCCACGACCTGCCGGCCGGCGTGGTGGTGTTTCTCGTCGCCTTGCCGCTGTGCCTGGGCATTGCGCTGGCCAGCGGCGTGCCTTTGCTGGCCGGCCTGGTCTCCGGCGTGGTGGGCGGCCTGATCGTCGCGGCGCTCTCGGGCTCGCAGCTCAGCGTCAGCGGCCCGGCGGCGGGGCTGGTGGTCATCGTCGTCAACGCCATCGCCACGCTGGGCAGCTTCGAGGCCTTTCTCGTGGCCGTGATCCTGGCCGGCGTGCTGCAGGGGCTGTTCGGCCTGCTGCGCGCGGGCGACATAGGCGCCTGTTTCCCTTCGCCGGTGATCAAGGGGATGCTGGCCGCCATCGGCCTGCTGCTGATCATCAAGCAGTTGCCCGTGGCCTTCGGCTTTGCCTCCACGCCGCACATGCTCGAAGGCGTGCCGCGCGACGCGCAGGCGCTGGACGCCATGGCGCTGGTGCTGGACTCCGTGAGCGAGGCGGCGGTGGCCGTGGCGGCCGGGGCGCTGCTGATCCTGTTCCTGTGGGAGCTGCCCGCGGTGAAGCGGCTGCCGCTGCTGGGCAAGCTGCCCGGCGCGCTGCTGGCCGTGCTGTGGGGCGTGGGCTGCCAGGCCTTCTTCCGCGCGGCGATGCCGTCCGAGGCGCTGGTGGAGCACCAGCTCGTGTCGCTGCCCAAGGTGGACGGCGTGGGCTCGCTGCTTGGGCAACTGGCCTCGCCGGACTGGTCCGCATTGGCCAACCCGCAGCTCTACACGGTGGCGGTGACGCTGGCCGTGGTGGCCAGCCTGGAAACCCTGCTCAGCCTGGAAGCCGCCGACCGGCTGGACCCGCTCAAGCGCGTGGCGCCGCCCAACCGCGAGCTGCAGGCGCAGGGCGTGGGCAACGTCGTGGCGGGCTTCCTGGGCGGGCTGCCCATCACGGCGGTGATCGTGCGCAGCTCGGCCAACATCCAGGCCGGCGCGCGCACGCGGCTGTCGGCCATGCTGCACGGCGTGCTGCTGCTCGCGAGCGTGCTGCTGCTGGTGGAGCTGCTGCGCTGGATTCCGCTGGCGGCGCTGGCCGCCGTGCTGCTGCACACGGGCTACAAGCTGGCGAAGCCGGCGATCGCGCTGGCGGCGTGGCGGCAGGGCGCGGCGATGTTCGTGCCCTTCGCGGTGACGGTGGCGGCCATCCTGGCCACGGACCTGCTCATGGGCATCCTCATCGGCCTGGTGGCGAGCATGCTGTTCGTGATCCACGCCAACACGCGCGGCGCGCTGTCCATCACCTCGCGCGAGCGCGCCCACCTGCTGCAGTTGAGCAAGGACGTGTCCTTCTTCAGCAAGGCGACGTTGCGCCGCTACCTGGAGCGGGTGCAGCCGGGCGACTCGCTGATCATCGACGGCGCGCGCTGCCGCTTCGTGGACCGCGACATCCGCGAGGCGCTGGACGATTTCATCGCCCACGCCCGCGAGCGCCACATCGAGGTGGAGCTGCGCTCCATGCCGCCGGTGGGGGCACCCGCGACGGCTGAAGTTCCGCCGGCCCGCCTGCCCGCGGCCGCCACGCGGGCGCTGTAGCGCCAAGGGTGCGCGCGAGCGCGCCAGGGCCGGCCGGCACAATGCCGCCCGGCCTTTTTTGCCTCCCGCGTCCCCGCCATGACCCCACTCCGCATTCCCGCCGTCTACATGCGCGGCGGCACCAGCAAGGGCGTGTTCTTCCTCGCCCACGACCTGCCGGCCGACCCCGCCGCGCGCGACCGCCTGCTGCTGCGCGTCATCGGCAGCCCCGACCGCTACGGCAAGCACATCGACGGCATGGGCGGCGCCAGCTCCAGCACCAGCACGGTGGTGAGCCGCTTGGCGCGGCGGCTGATGGAGGGTTTCGTGAGGGTGCCGGCGGGCTGACGCACCCGCGCCTCAAGCCGCCTGCGCCAAGCGCTCCAGCAGCAGCGGTTTCACCTGCGCCACCCAGGCATCGAGCCGTTCCTCGGTGAACATGCCCTGGGTGCGCTGGTCTATGACGAGGCCGACGAAATGATCGCCCATGACGGAGGCCGAATATTCGAACGTGTAGCCCGTGGTGGGCCAGGCGCCGATGATTTCCGCGCCCAGGGCTTGCAGCGTGTCGTGCAATTTGCGCAGCGAGCTGGCGAAGCGCTCCGAATACCGCTCCTGGGCGCCCAAGCCAAACAAGGCGATGCGCTTGCCGTCCAGCCGGATATGGGGCGGGAGCTTGGCCAGGAACTCCTCCCAATTCGCTTCCAGGCAACCGGCCGAGCGGCCGGGAATTTCGCCCACGCCATAGCTGGGCGTGCCGAGGATGAGGGCGTCGTATTTGAGGAAATCCTCGGGCTGGATGCGATTGACATTCACCGGCTTGTCCGCAACGGCCTCGCCCAGGCGGGCGTGGATTTTCTTGGCAATCAGGCGGGTGGTGCCGGTCTCGGTGCCGAAGAAGATGGCAATTTTGGTCATGGAAGCCCTCTTGGTGTTTGTCGCGCCGCAGGCAATGTCTGGAATGTGAGGTTCCGGACGGCTGGGCGGGACGGATGGGGCTTGGCTTGCAAGAAGTGTGCGGGTGGAGTTTCGAGGAATGGTGAAGGGCGGTTTTCGACTGACTGTGGTCGGACCAAAGCTATTTTCGACCGGCCGATTTGGGCTGAGGTCAGACATACCGTCCTGGAACGAGGATTGGAGCGCGATCCCGACAAGCTGGGAGCCTGTCACAGCTTCATCGTTCCAAACGTCTTGTTGGTTGGGGAGGTCGTGTCGACCCCTCGCAACCCCTTCCATCTAAGGAAACTTGACACATGGATCGCGCTGTTTGGTACCAAGCATCTTCCGAGGGCGGCAAAGCCATGACCAGCCTGCACCATTTCGTCACGAAAGGCACCGGATTGCCCAGCTTGCTGACGCACCTTGTTTTCCTTCGGGTCTCGCAGATCAACGGCTGCGCCCATTGCATCGACATCCACGCCCGCGACCTCATCGCCGAGGGAATGTCCGTCGACAAGCTCATGCTCGTTCCGGTATGGCGCGAAGCGGAATACTTGTTTTCCGAGCAAGAACGCGCCGCGCTGGCTTGGTCCGAGGAAGTGACGCGCGTCAGCGAAACACACGCCTCCGATGCGGCCTATGCAGCCGCGTTGGCCATGTTCGGCGAGAAGGATTTGGTGGATCTGACGCTCACCGTCGCTGCCATGAATGCGATTAATCGCATGGGCATCAGCTTCCGGATGAAGCCGCGGGCTAAAGCCTGAGCTTGCGGGTCTCTGCAGGCCTACGGCTAAAAATCTGCCACCAGAATTTTTTGAAATCGAGAGGGAAGCAAAATATTATTTGATATTGAGTGCAAAGCAGATTGCAATTGCTTTTGATTGATTTCTGCTCGCTATATCTGGTCTCGATTAAGCTTCCGCTTTCCCTCTCTTAAATTGGCTGACTTCCGTGGACAAGCCCATAGATTCCGGCCGGCCCCCAGCGTCTGAAAACCCTGGCAAGCAACGCCAAGCCTCCTAAACCCCCTAAACCGCCTCCATCACCGCCCGCCCACCTTCCCAGGCCTGGACGAAGGGCAGCACGTCCTGCGCCGCCAGCGGGCGGCTGAACAGGAAGCCTTGCAGCCCCTCGCAGCCGCGCTCGCGCAGCATGCGCGCCTGGCCCGCCGTTTCCACGCCCTCGGCAATGGCCACCAGGCCCAGCGCCCGCGTCATGGCCAGGATGGTCTCCACGATCACCCGCGCCTCGCCGTCGGCCTCCAGGTCGTTCACGAAGCTGCGGTCGATCTTCAAGGTGTCGAAGCGGAAGCGCCGCAGGTAGCCCAGCGCCGAATAGCCGGTGCCGAAGTCGTCCAGCGCCAGCTGCACGCCCAGCTCGCGCAGCCGGTTGAGCGTCTGCACGGCCGCATCGGCGTCGTCCACCAAGGCAGATTCCGTCACCTCCAGCTCGATGCGCCGCTCCTGCAGCCCGTCCACCGCCGCCTGCACGCAGTCCAGGAACTGCGCATCCGCCAACTGCCGCGCCGACACGTTCACCGACACCTTCAGCGCCGCCGGCCACTGCCGCGCCTGCGCGCAGGCCTGCTCCAGCACCCAGCGGCCCAGCCGCGGCATCAGCCCAACGGCCTCGGCGATCGGGATGAACTCCGCCGGCGACACCGCGCCGTGCTCCGGGTGCGTCCAGCGCAACAGCGCCTCCACGCCGCTGATGCGCCCGCTCACCGCGCACACCTGCGGCTGGTACGCCAGCCGCAGCTCCGAGCGCTCCAGCGCGTTGCGCAAGTCCTGCGCGAGCTGCGCGTGGCGGCGCCGGCTCTCGTGCATGCCCGACTCGAAAAAGCACCAGCGGTGGCCGCCCGTGCGCTTGGCCGCGTACAGCGCCATGTCCGCGTGGCCCAGCAGCGTGTCCACGTCCGTGCCGTCGCGCGGCGCCAGCGCCACGCCTGCGCAGGCGCGCAGCGCCACCGTCTTGCCGCCCAGGTCGGCCGGCGGCGCCAGCGCCGCAAATACCCGCTCCAGCAGCGACTGCACCTGCTCCATGCCCACGCCGGGCAGCAGCAGCGCGAACTCGTCACCGCCCAGCCGCGCCAGCGTGTCGCCCTCGCGCACCACGGCGCGCAGCCGCTCGCCAAAGACGCGCAGCAGCGCATCGCCCGCGGCGTGGCCCAGCGTGTCGTTGACCTGCTTGAAGCCGTCCATGTCGAACAGCACCGCCGCCACGGCGCGCCCCGGCGTGCCCGCCCAGCCCACGGCCAGCGCGGCCTGCAGCCGCTCGCGGTAGTGGCGCCGGTTGGCCAGGCCCGTGAGCGCGTCGTTGTGCGCCATCCAGCTCAGCCGCTGGTGCGCGAGCTGCCGCTCGGTGACGTCGGCGGCCACGCCGCGCCAGCCGACGACGTGGCCCGCCGCGTCGCGCAGCGGCCGCGCGCTCAGCGACCACCACAGCGGCTGCTCCCCACGCTGCAGCGCGATCACGTGCTCGCGAAACGGCGTACCGCTCTCCAGCCGGACGAGCAGGGCCTGCCAAGCGGCGCGCGCCTCGGCGCCCATGCCGGCCTGTGTAGGCAATGCGCGGCGCAGCAGCCGCAGCGCGGGCAGGTTTTGCAGCCAGGGCGCGGGCGCGCCCAGCTCGGCCGCCAGCCGCGGCGAGACGTGCTGCAGCCGGCCCGCGGCGTCCAGCTCCCACAGCACGTCGCTGGCGTGGTCCTCGAAGTCGCGCAACAGCAGGCCGATGACCTCGTGCTGCCGGTCCGCGCGCGCCTCGGCCACCAGCCGCGCGCCAAAGGTCTTGGCCGTGGTCCAGGCGCTGTAGACCACGATGAGGCTGTAGAGGAACAGCAGCAGCCCCAGGGCGTGGGCAATGGCCGAGTCCATGCGCCACACCGCCACGGACGTGCCCGCGCCCAGCACCAGCACCCAGCCCGTGGCCGCCGCCGGCAGGCTCGCCAGCGCGAAGCCGCCCGCGCAAATCATCCCCGTGAGCACCACGCCCACGAAAAACTGCTGCTGCACGTCCAGCGCGCCGTACACGCTCAGCGGCAGCGCCGCCCACACGGCGCCCAGCAGCGCGGCATGCCCGATGGCGTGGCGAATGGCGCGCCGCGATGCGCTGCGCCGCGGCGGCCGTGCCTGCTCGCGTGCCCAGCCGCGCAGGCCCAGCCCCGCCAGCAGCACCACCGCCGCCACCCAGGCCAGCATGAAGCCGCCGGCCACGTGGCCCCACAGCACCACGCCCACGACAAGTGCATTGGCGATGTTGACCACCATGGCCGCCGGCGTGAGCCGCAACATGGCCTGCATCTGCCGCGCGCGAAAGCTTGCGGCCAGCGGCTCGTCCACGTCGTAGGCGCTGAACCACGCGCGCATGCGCTTGGGACGCCGCCGCGTGGCGGCGTCCGCTGGAGAGTCGGGGGGCGTGGAAATGAAAAGCACCGGAGCTGCAAACGGTGGTCAAGGGTGGATACACGGCCGGGACACCGCCCCGGCCGGCCCGCGCAACGTCCGGAATCGAACCGCGCGAGCCGAAACTTTCTTGGAAAGCCGGCTACTCGCTGTTACGGCTTTGTCAAAGCGGCGGGCGTGCGCAGGCGGGCACTTCAGCCGGCGCCGGGCGGCTGCAAGGCCGCAATCTGTTGCGCGGGCACCAGGGCGCGGAAGGCCGGCCGGGCGAAAAAGTAGCCCTGCATCAGCGTGATGCCCAGGTCGGCCAGGAAGCCGTACTCGCCCGCCGTTTCCACGCCCTCGGCCACCACGCTCACGCCCAGCTCGCGGCACAGCGCCGTGGTGTGGCGGACGATGGCCTGCCGCTTGGCGTCGGCCTCCACCCCGCGCAGCAGCGCCATGTCCAGCTTCACGATATCGGGCACGAAGTCCGCCAGCAGCGACAGCCCGGCATAGCCGGCGCCGAAGTCGTCGATGGCGGTCAGGAAGCCGATGCGCTTGTACTCGCGCATCACCTCGGCATACCAGGCCTTGTCGTGCACCTGCTCGCCTTCGGTGGTCTCGAAGACGATGTGGCCTATGGGAAAGCCCGTGGCCCGCGCCACTTCCAGCGTGGTGCGTATGCAGATGTCCGGCTTGTAGACGGCGTTGGGCAGGAAGTTGAGCGACAGACGCGCCTGCAGCCCAAGCGCGACGGCTTCGCGCAAGGCCTTGATGCGGCAGAGCTGGTCGAAGCGGTATCGGTTGTCCTCGTTGACCTGCCCAAGCACGCTCATGGCGCCTTCGCCGTGCAGGCCGCGCACCAGCGCCTCGTGGCCCCACACGCCGCGTGCGTCCAAGTCCACGATGGGCTGGAAGGCGAAGCTGAAGTCAAAGCCCAGTTTTTCCGCGGAGGCGCAATCGCCCGGGCACGCCGCACCCGCGGCCAGGTCGGGCGGCGTGCTCAAGACGCCCAAAGCGGCCGGAAGAACGGGGTAGGTGATTGCGGTGGGTGACATGGCTGTCCATCGGATCGCGCCCCTGCCCGCTTGAGCCCGCACAAGGCGTTTCCTTGTCCGGACTGTGAAAATATCGGTCTGTCCGGCCATGCCGCTTGTTTGAATTTCCGCGGGTTGGGAAAGCTTGAGTTCCAGGCCTGAACCGCTGAGAAAGACTTTTCCATTTTGGAAATTCGGTAGAAATTCACGATTTCCAGACGCCCTGCATGGCAGGCCGCCGCCAGTCCCCGCCCGCGGCCTGCAGGCTTTTCAGCGAATTCCCCACGATTCACTTCCTCGATATTGCGGCCTCGCCGAATATGCCCGCTCGGGAAATGGCCGCGGCCGATTGCTGATTCAAATCAAGCCGCATACCTGTTCGAATACCCGTTCACCTGTTTTTCGCCGTCCTTCGGGTCCGGCGTAACAGTTACGTAACGAATGGGCTGCACATCCGCGAAACACTGCCTTCCATTAGGGAAAACGCGGTGTGGACGGCATGGCGCAGGCGCATGAGGGGCGGCAAGGCCCCGGCGCCTTGGCGGGCCCGATATTGGCCAATATCGGTGCGCCCAAATTCCGGACCACGCGCGCAATGAATTTCACTTCAGCGCGGAAGGCAGCCGGGTACCATGAAAAACAGCGAGTTCGTCACGGGACAGGAATTTGTTCTGCGTCAAGGCATGACGCTGATGTCCACCACGGACGCCACCAGCCGCATCACCTACGCCAATTCGGCTTTCGTCGAGGCCAGCGGCTTTGACGCGGACGAACTGGTTGGGCAGCCGCACAACCTCGTGCGCCACCCCGACATGCCACCCGCGGCCTTTGCCGACATGTGGGCCACGCTCAAGGCCGGCCTGTCATGGACGGGCATGGTCAAGAACCGCCGCAAGAACGGCGACCACTACTGGGTGGTCGCCAACGCCACGCCCATGCGGCGCAACGGGCAGCTTGCGGGCTACATGTCGGTGCGCACGCCGGCCACGCCTGCGCAGGCGCAGGCGGCGCAGCGCCTGTACGACGACATGCGCGCCGGCCGGCTCAAGGGCCGTGCGCTGCACCGCGGGCTGCTGGTGCGCTCGGGGCTCACGCGGGCGCTGTCTTTCTTCCAGCTCGCCTCGCTGCGCACGCGGCTGGCCCTGGGCGCAGGCGTGGCCAGCGCGGCCGTGGCGCTGCCGGCGCTGGCCATGGCGTCCACGCTGGCGCAGCAGCTCACCGTGGCGGGCTCCTGGGCCGCGGGGCTGCTGTTGGGCGGCGGCCTTCTCTGGCGCCAGGTCGCCACGCCGGTGGACGCGGTGCTCGCGCATGCCAACGAGGTGGCCAGCGGCGAGACCTCGCCCGGCCCGGCCATGAACCGGGTGGACGAGATCGGCCTGCTCATGCGCGCCGTGAACCAGGCCGGGCTCAACCTGGGCGCGCTGGTGGACGACGTGTCCGTGCAGGTGCACGCCATGGCCTCGGCCACCGGGCAGATCGCCAGCGGCAGCCAGGACTTGAGCGGCCGCACCGAGCAGGCCGCCTCCAGCCTGCAGCAGACCGCCGCGGCCATGGAGCAGATCGCCCAAACCGTGCAGAACAACGCCACCAACTCGCTGGAGGTGCGCAAGCACGCCGAGAGCGCCACCGAGGCCGCCACCGAGGGCGGGCAGGCCATGCAGCGGCTGGTGGCGCAGATGGACGGCATACAGCGCCACGGCACGCGCATCGCCGACATCGCCGGGCTCATAGACAGCATCGCCTTCCAGACCAACATCCTGGCCCTCAACGCCGCGGTGGAAGCCGCCCGCGCGGGCGAGCAGGGCCGCGGCTTCGCCGTGGTGGCCTCCGAGGTGCGGGCGCTGGCGCAGCGCTCGGCCGGCGCGGCGCGCGAGGTCAAGGCGCTGATCGAGGAATCCACCCGCGACATGGACCTGGGCGGCCGCAGCGCGCGCCAGGCCGGCCAGACGATAGAGCGCATCGTCCAGCAGGTGCGCCAAGTTTCGGCGCTGGTGTCGGACATCACCGACGCCTCCGAGCAGCAGGGCTGCGGCGTGCAGCAGGTGCACGTGGCCATCTCGCAGCTCGACGGCGCCACGCAGCAAAACGCCGCCCTGGTGGAGCAGAGCACGGCCGCCGCGGGCGCGCTCAACGTGCAGGCCGCGCGCCTGGCCGAGGCCGTGGGCATCTTCAAGGACTCGCGCTGAGCGAAGGCGCGGCGCAGCGGGCGCCGCTGCCGCTGCAATGACCGCAGTCGCTGAGCTTGCGGCGCGCAAACGAAGCGGGGGCGTGCATGGCACGCCCCCTTGTCCTTTCCATCGGCTTTGCGCTGCCGCCGCGGCGGCGGCGCGGACCGGGCGTCAGCCCAGCGCCTTGTAGATGTTGAACAGGCTCACCGAGATGACCAGGCAGCCCACGATGGTCATGAGCGTGCGCGCCTTGAGCGAGCGGCACAGCAGGGCCGCGAACGGCGCGGCGAAGAGGCCGCCGAACACCAGCCCCGCCACGGTCAGCCAGGTGCCGGGCTCGCCGGCCAGCAGGATGAAGGCGGTGGCGCCGGAGAGGGTGAGGAAGAACTCGGCGAAGTTCACCGAACCGATGGTGGTGCGCGGGTCGCCGCCGGCGCCGATGAGGTTGCTGGTGACCACCGGGCCCCAGCCGCCGCCGCCGGCCGCGTCCACGAAGCCGCCGAACAGCGCCAGCTTGGCCACGTGCTTGGGCTGCTCGCGCTTGACGCCCCTGTGCCGCCAAGCCTTGCGCAGGATGTACAGGCCCATGAGCACCAGATAGGCGGAGATGATGGGCTTGAGCACCTTGCCGTCGAACTGCGTCACGAGGATGGCGCCCAGGATGGCGCCGACGATCCCCGGCACCAGCAGCCGCAGGAACAGCGACTTGTTGACGTTGCCCAGCTTGGCGTGCGAGAGGCCGGACATGCCGGTGGTGAACACCTCGGCGATGTGCACGCTGGCGCTGGCCATGGCGGGCGAGGCGCCGGTGCTCATCAGGAAGGTGGTGGCCGTCACGCCGTAGGCCATGCCCAGCGCGCCGTCCACGATCTGCGCCAGCAAGCCCACGCCCACGGCGCTCCAGAACACGGGGCTGTGCAGCGCGTCGCTGACGATCTGCACCCCCGCCGCCGGCCCGTGCTCGCCGAAGAACAGCCGCCAGGCCAGGTACACCAGCAGCCCACACAGGATGGAGGCCGCCGCCCACATGGCGATGCGCAGCTCCGGGTGGTCGTCCGGGTGGTGCGAGTGCGAGAAGTCGTCGACGGGGGCCTGCGCGGCGGCCAGGGGCAGCGGAGCGGCTTTCAAGGGCGTGGCGTCCATGGCGTTTCTTCTGGGCTCGGCACTGGGTTTATGCCGGGCGCGTTGATGCAATGGCGCGAAGTTAATAAGCCGCCAAGCGCGCGGCTACGAAGCTTTGGGCGCTTCGATATGCGCTTTCCGTGCTTGTAAGCCTTGATGAACGTCAGGCCGCCCCGGTTGCACCTGCTTGCAGCGCGCTGGCCTGGAATGCGGCAGGCGACGCCGCGCCGGAGCGGGCCGTGACGCTGTGCACGCGCGCCGCGGCCGGGCAACGCGGCGGAAACGTGGCGGCAAAACGGGCGCGGACACAATCCGCGCCTCTTTTTTGCGCCACTGCGACGCTGGAGCAAGCCGCCGTGATCCGTTGCCTGCTGGTCGATGACGACCTGGACATCCGCCTGGCCGTGCAGGCCTACCTAGAGCGCTACGGCCTGCGGCTGCGCACGGCCGAGGACGGCGCGGCCATGCGCCGCGCGTTGGGCGAGGAGCGCTTCGACCTGCTGCTGCTGGACGTGATGCTGCCCGGCGAGGACGGGCTGGAGCTGTGCCGCGAGGTGGTGCAGTCCACGGCGCTGCCCGTGATCATGCTCACCGCGCAGGGCGACCCGGTGAGCCGCGTGCTGGGCCTGGAGCTGGGCGCGGACGACTACATCAGCAAGCCCTTCGAGCCGCGCGAGCTGATTGCGCGCATCCACGCCGTGCTGCGCCGCAGCCGCCGCGCGCAAGGCGCCGGAGCCGGTGCGGGCGTGCCGGCCGCGGCGGACGCCGCGGGGCCGTTGCGCTTCGAGGGCTGGTGCTTCGACCGCTTGCGGCGCGAGCTGGTCTCGGCCGGCGGGGTGACGGTGTCGCTGTCGGCGGCGGAGTTCCGGCTGCTGTCGGCCTTCGTGGCGCACGCGGGGCGGGTGCTGGCGCGCGAGCAGCTGGTGGAGCTGGCGGGCGCGCCGGGCGTGGAGGTCAACGAGCGCAGCATCGACTTGGGCGTCTCGCGGCTGCGCCAGAAGCTGGGCGACTCGCCGCGTGAGCCCGCGCTCATACGCACGGTGCGCGGCGAGGGCTACCTGTTCGATGCGCAGGTGAGCGCTTGAGCGCCCCCGCACCACCGTCCACGCGGCCTGGCGCCGCGTGCCTGGGTGCCCTGGGTGCGGTGCGCCGCGCGTGGTGGTGGTGCACCGGCTCGCTGTTCAAGCGGCTGTTCCTGCTGATGTGGGCGGCGCTGGTGCTCAGCCACGTCGTGGCCTTCGCGGCGGTGATGCTGCGCCACGGCGGCTGGAGCATGGGGGTGCCGCTGCCCACCTTCCCGTCGCTGCCGCCCACGCCCGGCGTGCCGGACGCGGGCCTGGCGCT
>NZ_JAXOJX010000054.1:0-47976 GCF_034427735.1 Azohydromonas lata | reverse complement strand
GCGCCCGGGCGCAGCGGCGCGCGGCTTTGCTCGTTGCCCAGGTGGACGAACTTGCGCAGCAGCCGCATGAACTCCTGCTGCTCGGCCGGCTCCAGTTGCGACAGCAGCGACTGCTGCATGCGCCGCACGCCCGGCACCGTGCGCGTGAGCACGGCCTCGCCCTCGGCGGTGAGCAGCAGCCGGCGCTGGCGGCGCGGCAGCACCTCGCGCACGATCCAGCCCTTGGTTTCCAGCCGCGCGGCGATCTCGGCGGCGGTGGAGGTGTCCAACGCCACCTCCTGCGCCAGCGTCACCTGGTCCAGCCCCGGCTTCTCCTGCAGCATGCGCAGCACCGCGTACTGGATGGGCGTCACCTCGCGCCCAACCTCCTCGTAGAACACCGACACCGCGATCTGCTGCGCGCGCCGTATCAGGTGCCCCGGCTGGTCATACAGCTCTATGGCCAGCGGGTCGGTGGACGGCGAAGAAGGGGCAGCGGACATGGCGGCAGGCGGGCGGTTGCAGGGGAGCCGGGGGCGGTCGCATCGGCGCATGCACGACCGCCGCCCCGCGGCCCGCGCATTCTGCATGCCGGCTGCGACCAGCCCGGCGGGCCCCTCGCCGGCTCGCCCGGCGCTGCCGGCGGCCTGGCTCCATGCAGGCAATGCGTGAAGTGATGCACGCCGCTGGTGCGGCTATGGCCCTCCACCACCCCCAACTGTTTCATAAACGTTTCAACTACCCGATGAACCCTCTTTGAGTCCTCCAACTGACGGCCAGCCCCGTACCGCCTGCCCACTTCCCGGGCGGGCCGCCGCCTGGCCAGCAATCCATACATGAACGTCTTGAACAAGCTCCGTCTCGGTCCGCGGCTGGCCCTTGGCTTCTCCGCGGTGTTGGTGCTGATGCTGCTGGCTGTAGCCACCGCCGTGTTCAGCCTCAACAAGGTCGATGCCGCCTCGCGCCGCACCCTGGAAGTGGACATGGTGAAGTCCGAGGCCGTGGCCACGCTCAACACCTACACCCGCGCCAATGCGCGGCGAACCATGGAGCTGTTCTTCGCCGAGGACAAGACCCACGGCGACAAGGTCCGGCAGATGATCGGCATCAACGCGCAGAGGGTGGACGAATCGCTGAGCACGCTGGAGCGGCTGGCCTACACCGAGGCGGGCAAGGCGATGATCGCCAAGACCAAGGAGCGGCGCGACGCCTTTGCCGCCTCCATCGCCAAAGTGGACAAGCTGCTGGCCGACGGCCAGCGCGAGGAGGCCTCCAAGCAGTTGCTGGCCGAGACACTGCCGAGCCTGGACGCGCTGCAAGCCGACGTAGAAGGGCTGGACACGCTGCAGAAGCAGCTCAGCACGACCAGCGCCAAGGCCTTGGCCGACGACATCGACTTCTCGCGCATCGCCATGATCGCGCTGGGCATGGTGGCGCTGCTGGTGGGCGCGGGCATGGCCTGGGCGCTCACGCACTCCATCACCGTGCCCGTGCACCAGGCGGTGCAGGTGGCACGCACCGTGGCCGCGGGCGACCTGACGTCCAACATCAACGTCACGATGCAGGACGAGACCGGCGAGCTGCTGCGCGCGCTGGACGACATGAACCACAGCCTGGTGCGCATCGTCACCCAGGTGCGCCAGAGCAGCGACTCCATCGCCACGGGCAGCCAGCAGATCGCCAGCGGCAACGCCGACCTGAGCCAGCGCACCGAGGAGCAGGCCTCCAACCTGGAGGAAACGGCCGCCTCCATGGAGCAGCTCACCTCCACCGTGAAGCAGAACGCCGACACCGCCGCCGCCGCCACGCAACTGGCCACCAGCGCCAGCCAGGCCGCCGAGCAGGGTGGCGACGTGATGAACCGCGTGGTGTCCACCATGGAGGAGATCAGCGCGGGCTCGCGCAAGATCTCTGACATCATCGGCGTGATCGACGGCATCGCCTTCCAGACCAACATCCTGGCCCTGAACGCCGCGGTGGAAGCCGCCCGCGCCGGCGAGGCCGGCCGCGGCTTCGCGGTGGTGGCCGGCGAGGTGCGCAGCCTGGCGCAGCGCAGCGCCGAGGCGGCCAAGGAGATCAAGAACCTCATCGGCCACAGCGTGGCCAACGTGGAAAGCGGCTCCAAGCTGGTGGACGAGGCCGGCCGCAACATGGGCGACATCGTGATGCAGGTCAAGCGCGTGAGCGACCTCATCAACGAGATCAGCGCCGCCAGCCATGAGCAGAGCCAGGGCATCAACCAGGTGGGCGAAGCCGTGGAGCAGCTCGACCAGGTGACGCAGCAGAACGCGGCGCTGGTGGAAGAAAGCGCCGCGGCCGCCGAGAGCCTGCGCCAGCAGGCCTCGCGGCTGGCCGAGGTGGTGGGCGCCTTCCGGTTGGACCACCGCGCCGTGGCCGTGCAGCAGTCCATGGGCTTCACGCCCGTGCAGCCGGTGAGCGCCCTCGCGTCGGCGCCCGCGGCCAAGCCGCTGCCCCCGGCCGGCGCCCGCCGCCTGGCCGCCAAGCCGGCCAACCCGGCTTACGCGCCGCCGGCCCCGTCCGCCCCGGCCCCGCACCTGCAGAGCAGCGCGGGCAAGGACGACGACGAATGGACCAGCTTCTGAGGCGCTGAGCCCCAGCGGCGGCCGTCCATGGGGCGGCCGCCTGTCCGGCGGCCCGCCTCAACCCGCCGCGTACTCCTCGCGCGCCAGCTCGCGCATGAAGGCCGGGCGCAGCCAGAGGCGTGGCGCGGCGCCGGCTTGGGCCAGCACCACGGCGTTCTGGCCGAACTCCTCCATCAGCCGCTGCAGCAGCAGCGGCGGCGCGTCCAGCACGGCCAGCAGCGGCTCCGCCGGGCGCACGCCGCCGTCGCGGGCGCGGCCCTCGGCCTCCACGAAGCTCAAACCCTCGGCCTGCAGCCGCGCGCGCAGCTCGCCCTGGCGGCGGGCGTTCTCCTGCGGCTCCAGCATGTCGCTGTGCGGGTTGCAGGCCGTCAGCAGCGCCAGGCAGCGCGCGCCGTGCCCGCCCAGGAAAGCGTCCAGCGCGGCGTTGCGCTCGCCCGGGTGCAGCGGCTGCGCCAGCCCCGCGACGAAGTAATCCGTGCCCGCGTAGCCGCTGAGCAGGTGGTCGGCGTCGGCGGGGGCCAAGGCGTCGGCCTCGGCCGCGAGGCCCGCCCCCTCGTCGTCCGGCTCGGCCTCGCCGGGGTAGGCGTCGGCATGCGAGAGCACGCAGGCCGGCGAGTGGAGAGAGGCCTCGTCCAGCGCGGGCGGACAGGCGAGCGGCACGGCCGATGGGCGCTTGCCGGCGGGAAGGCGAGAGCGGAGCTTGGGCTTCATGCACCGCGACGGAGCAAGCGGCGGGCGCACGGCGGCGCCCACTCATGGGGACAGCGCGGCGGCCGGGCCGGGCCGGGACGGCTTACTCGGCCGCGCGCCGCAGCGTCTGCACCACCGGCCGCCTGAGCACGCCTCTCAAACCCCACCAGCCCGCGGCCAGCGCCAGCAGCGCACCGGCCGCCGTGCCGGCCAGCGGCACCGTCCAGGAACCGCTCCAGGCGAAGTCGAACGCGTACTTCGCCAACGCCCAGCCCACGGCCACCGCCGCGATGGAGGCCAGAAAGCCCGCCAGCGCCCCCACGCCCAACAGCTCCGCGCGCTGCACGCGCTGCAGCAGCGCGCGGCCCGCGCCCAACGCGCGCATCACGGCGTACTCGCGCTCGCGCGCCTCGCGCGTGGCCGTGACGGCGGCGAACAGCACCACCAGCCCGGCGGCCAGGGTGAAGCCGAAGAGGAACTCCACGGCGCGTATCACCTGGTCCAGCACCGCCTGCACCTGGCCCAGCGAGGCCGAGACGTCGATGTTGGTGACGTTGGGAAATTCGCGCACCAGCCGGTTGTCGAAGCCGGGCACGGCCGGCGCGCGGAAGGCGGAGATGTAGGTGGCGGGCACCTCGTCCATGCGCTCGCGCGGGAACATGACGAAGAAGTTCACCCGCATGGAGCCCCAGTCCACCTTGCGCAGGCTGGTGATGCGCGCCTCGTGCGGCTGGCCGGCCACGTCAAAGCGCAGCCGGTCGCCCAGCTTCAGGCCCAGCGTCTTGGCCAGGCCCTCCTCCACGCTCACGGCGTCCGGCTCGTTGGGCGTCCACTGCCCGCCGGCGAGCTGGTTGTGGCGCGGCATCTGCGCGTCGAAGCTCAAGTTGAACTCGCGCTCGGCCAGGCGCTGCGCGCGCTCCTCGCTCCACTCCTCGCCCTTGATGCTGCGGCCGTTGATGGCCACCAGCCGGCCGCGGAACATGGGATACCAGTCGTAGCCCTGCACGCCCGCCCCATCCAGCAACTGCCTGAACGGCTGCGCCTGGTCGGGCTGCAGGTTGATGACGAAGCGGTTGGGCGCATCCGGCGGCGTGGCCTGGCGCCAGCTGTTGATGAGGTCCGTGCGCAGCAGCACCAGCAGCACCAGCGCCAGCAGCCCAACGGCCAGGGCCGACACCTGCAGCACCGCAAAGCCCGGGCGCGCCGCCACCTGCCGCGTGGCCAGCACCAGCCAGCGCGGCGCGCGCCGGGCGCGCGGCACGGCCCGGCGCAGGGCGACCACGGTGCCCCAGGCGCACAGGGCAAAGAGCGCCACCGCAACGGCGAAGCCGCCCACGGCGATCAGCCCCACCTTCAGATCCGACGCCGCGGCCACCAGCAGCCCGGCAAAGCCCAGGGCGCCGGCGGCCAACACCGCGACCGAAGCGGCCTTCAACTGGCCGACGTCACGCCGGATGACGCGCAGCGCCGGCACGCGGGCGAGTTGCAGCACCGGCGGCAAGCCAAAGCCCAGCAGCAGCGTGAGGCCCACGCCCAAGCCGAAGGCCGCGGGCATCCAGCCCGGCGCCGGCAGCGAGGTTTCCACCAGCGAGCCCAGCAGCAGGACGAACACGAAGTGGACGGCCCAGCCGGCGGCCACGCCCAGCGCGCTGGCCAGCACGCCCACGGCACCGAACTCCAGCACGTAGGCCGAGGCGATGGCGCGCTGCGGCAGCCCAAGCACGCGCAGCAGCGCGCAGTCGTCCAGGTGGCGTTGGGCGAAGTCGCGCGCGGCGATGGCCACCGCCACCGCGGCCAGCAGCGCCGCCAGCAGCGCCACGAGGTTGAGGAACTTGTTGGCGCGGTCCAGCGTCTGGCGCATTTCCGGGCGGCCCGTCTCCAGCGACTCCACGCGCACGCCGCGCAGCTCGCCCTTGCGGATCTCGTCCTGCGCCCAATCGATGAAGCGGCGCACGGCCGCGCCGCCCTCGCCGGTGGCCGCCACGGCCAGGCGGTAGGTGACGCGGCTGGCCGGCTGGATCAGGTTCGTCGCCGCCAGGTCGGATTCCCTCACCATCACCCGCGGGGCGAAGCTCAGGAAGCCGGCGCCGCGGTCGGGCTCCAGCGCGATCACGCGGGCGATGCGCAGCGTGGCGTCGCCCAACAGCAGCTCATCGCCCACGCGCAACTGCAGCGCGTCCAGCACGGCGGCGTCCACCCAGGCCGTGCCGGGCTCGGGGATGGCCTCGGCCGCGCGCGCCGGGCCGTCCGGCGACTCGCGCACGCTGACCTGGCCGCGCAGCGGGTAGCCCTCGGCCACGCCTTTGACGGCCACCAGCCGCGTGGCGCCGCCCTGCGCCTGCGGCGCCAGCGCCATGCTGGGAAAGGCCGCGTGGCGCGTGACGCGCAGGCCCAGCGCGCGCGCCTGGTGCTCGAACGCGGCGGGCAGCGGCTGGTCGGCCGCCACCAGCGCGTCGCCGCCCAACAGCGCCCCGGCGTCGCGCGCCAGGCCCGCGTTGAGCCGGTTGGCAAAGAAGCCCACGGCGGTGAGCGCCGCCACGGCCAGCAGCACGGCCACCACCAGCAGCCGCAGCTCGCCCGCGCGCAGGTCGCGCCAGGTCTGGCGCCACGCGAGCTTCACGATGGACGGCGACAGCGGCCGGCCGGCGGCGGCGGGCCGCGGCGGGACGGCGGCGGTCGGGGAGGACGGGGCGTCGGTGCTCATGGCCGGGGACGATACCCGAGGCTTGTCAAGCGCCTGAATGCCGGGTGCAAACCCCTGCAACGCCACCGTGGCGGCGCGCTGCTTCAATGGGCGGCATGGACACCCTGCCCGCCCTTCCCGCCCTTCCCGCCCTGTTCCTCTCCCACGGCTCGCCCATGATCGCGCTGGAGCCCGGCGCGGCCGGCGCCTTCATGCAGCGCCTGGGCCCGGCGATCGACGCCACCTTCGGCCGCCCGCGCGCCATCCTGGCCGTCTCGGCCCACACGCTCACGCGCGAGCCCGTGCTGCTGGCCGCCGAGCGCCACGCCGCGGTACCGGACTTCGGCGGCTTCCCGCAGGCGCTGTACGAAATGCGCTACGACGCGCCGGGCGCGCCCGCGCTGGCGCAAGAGGTGAAGGCGCTGCTGGCGGCGTCCGGCGTCACCGCCCACGTGCTGGGCGAAGGCGGACTGGACCACGGCATCTGGACGCCGCTGCGCTACCTCTACCCGCAGGCCGACGTGCCCGTGCTGCCGCTGGCCTGGATGCCCATGGCCCCGCCGGCGCAGCAGTTCGCGATGGGCCAGGCGCTGGCCCGGCTGCGGGAAAGCGGCGTGCTGGTGATGGGCAGCGGCTCCATCACGCACAACCTGCGCCTGCTCTCCACCTTCACCGGCCGCGCCCCCATGGACGCGCCGGAGAAGCCGGAGAGCGCGGCCTTCCGCCAATGGTTCGCCGAGCGCGCGGCGGCGCGCGACTGGGAGACCTTGTTCGACTACCGCGCCCAAGCGCCCCATGCGGCGCTGATGCACCCGACCGATGAGCACCTGCTGCCCTGGTACGTGGCCGCCGGCGCGGGCGGGCGCGACGTGGCGCCGCTGCGGCTGCACCAGAGCCATACCTATGGGGCGCTGGGGATGGATGCGTATGGGTTTGGCGAGGAGGCGCGGCGGCTGCGGGAGGCCCTGGCGGCGCAGTGAGCAGGATGACTGGCTGCTATTGGCATCTCGTGATGCCCAACGGCTCCGCCCCCTGATTCGTCATTCCCGCGAAGGCGGGAATCCAGGCAGCCCCACGCCAAAGCGTAGAGGTGGCGTAGGACCACCGCGATGTTGCACTTCGGTGTGCCGGCCCACGGACTGACGGCCGACTTGGGGACCGCCTGGATTCCCGCCTTCGCGGGAATGACGACTCGGGGGACGCTGCGGTCCAGCTTCCGGCCAACGCCTGAACGAAGCCGCCTCAAAACGCATACCTCACCGCACACCCCGGCAGTCCCTCTTCCAGCAGCGCCTTGAAGATGGCCACCATCCGCCCCTTGGTGCCGCTGCGGTAGCGCACGTTGTCCGCGCCGTTCTCGCTGCGCTTGGTCTCCTGCAGCCGCGGCACCCACAGGATCTCCTCGGCCTTGGGATGCCAGCCGAGGTTGACCTCGTGCAGGGCCTCGTTGTGGGTCAGGAAAATCACCTCGGCGGCGATCTGCGCGCGGGCCCGCGGCGACAGCGCATCGGCCACCTGCGCGAACAGCTCGGCGTAGTCCGCGCGCCAGCCCTCGTGGACGATCACCGGGCTGAAGTTGAGGTGCACCTCGTAGCCCGCGTCCACGAAATCGTTGATGGCCGCGATGCGCTCGGCCACCGGCGAGGTGCGCACGTCCACCAGCTTGGCCGTGCGCTGGGGCATGAGCGAGAAGCGGATGCGCGTCTTGCCCTGCGGGTCGTAGTCCAGCAGCTCGCGGTTGACATACTTGGTGGCGAACGAACCCTTGGCGTTGGGAATGCGGCGGTACAGGGCCACGAGGTCGCGCACGTTGTCCGACACCAGCGCGTCGGCCGAGAGGTCGCCGTTCTCGCCCAGGTCGTAGACCCAGTACACCGGATCGACCTGGTTGGGCTCCGGCTTGGGCCCCAGCCTGACCGCGTGGCGCTGCAGCGCGTCGCACACCTGCTCGATGTTGACGAAGACGGTGACCGGGTTGGCGTAGCCCTTGCGCCGGGGCACGTAGCAATAGGCGCAGGCCATGGCGCAGCCGTTGGAGGTGCCGGGGGCGATCCAGTCCGCGCTGCGGCCGTTGTGGCGGCACGAGAGCGACTTGCGCACGCCCAGCACCAGCACGTCGCGCTTGGTGCGCAGCCATTCGCCGACCAAGCCCTCGTTGCCGTGCAGGCCGGGGATGTTCCAGTGCGAGGGCACCTCGATCCGCTGCGCGTCGGGAAAGCGCGCGAGGATTTCCCGGCCGCGGGCGTAGTCCTCCACGGCCGGCTCCATGTAGATGGTCTGGATGCGCAGCAGCGAGGCGGCGCGGGGCGCAGCGGCGTGGGAGGGGGCGGCCAGGGTGTCCATGCCGCGGCGCGGCAAGAGGTGTTCCGGGCTCGCCCCGGGGCCTGGGCTTACTTGGCCGCCGCCGGCAGCGTGCCCTGCACGCCCTGGACGAACCAGTCCATGTGCGCGATGGCCTCGTCGCCGAGCGCCCCCTTGTCCTGCCGCACGCGGCCGGCCTGGTCCACCAGGCGCCCGCCGAAGGGCAGCAGCTTGCCCGCGGCGATGTCGCGCTGGCGCGCGAGCACATCCTCGCGCAGCGCCTTGGGCAGCCTGGGGTTGAGCGCGGCCAGCTCGACCATGCCGTCCTTGAAGCCGCCCAGGGTGGCCGCCGGCCTCCAGCGCTGCGCCATCACCGCTTGGGCCGCCTGCGTATAAAAGCCGCCCCAGTTGGCGACCACGGCGGCGAGCTGCGCGTGGGGAGCGAAGCGGCTCATGTCGCTGTGGTAGGCCACGAGCTGCACGCCCTTCTCCTCGGCGGCCTGCGGCACGGCGGGCGAGGCGCTGTGGTTGGTGAGCACGTCGGCCCCGGCACTGACGAGCGACAGCGCCGCCTCGCGCTCGCGGGCCGGGTCGAACCACGCGTTGAGCCACCGCACTTTCACCTGCGCCTTGGGGTTGGCGGCCTGCATGCCCAGGGTGAAGGCATTGATGCCCTGGATCACCTCCGGCACCGGGAAGCCGGCCACGTAGCCGGCCGTGCCGCTCTTGCTGGATTTGCCCGCCAGGTAGCCGGCCAGCCAGCGGCCCTCGTAGAAGCGGGCGTTGTAGGTGCCCAGGTTGGCCGCGGTCTTGTAGCCGCCCGCGTGCTCGAACTTCACGTTCGGGAAGTCGGCCGCCACGTGCAGCGCGGGCTCCAGGTAGCCGAAGCTGGTGGCGAAGATCAACTGGTGGCCCTGCGCGGCCAGGTCGCGCATCACGCGCTCGCTGTCCGGCCCCTCGGCCACGGCTTCCACCACCGTGCTCTTCACGCCGGCGCCCAGCGCCTTTTCCATGGCCTGGCGGCCCAAGTCGTGCTGGAAGGTCCAGCCGGCCTGGCCCACGGGCGTGACGTAGACGAAGCCGACCTTGAGCGGCGGCGCGGACGGGGCTTGGGCAGGCGCCGCAGCGGAAAAAGCGGCAAGGCACGCGGCAGGCAGCGCGCCGCGCAAGAGGTTTTTGAACATGGTTGTCCTCGACATGGCCACCAAAAATCAACGCGCCGGCGGTGGCGTCCGGCGCGCGCGAAAGGGCGGGATTGTAGTGAGGGGGAACCCGGAGGGCCGCGGGCGCTTCCAAGCCCGCATCCACCTCCTGGGAGACTTTCCATGCTGCTTCTGATCTGGTCCCTGGCCGCCCTGGGCCTGGCGTTTTGCGCGCTGCTGGCCTGGGCCCTGTACGCGCTGCTGCGCATGGATCCGGCCTGGCTCAACGACCTGCCCGGCCTAGCGCAGCGCCTGCCCATGCAGGAGTGGCTGAACCACGCCTTTCCCGGCTGGCAAGGCTTGCTGGGCTGGGCGGTGGACACCGCGCACTGGATGCTGGGCTGGGCCGGCGCGGCCGCGCCCGTGGTGGCCTGGATCGTCTTCGCGCTGTGCGCCTTCTTCGTCCTGGGCGGCGCGGCGCTGCTGACCCTGGCGGTCAAGCTGCTGCGCCGCAAGCCGCTGCCGACCCGCGCCGCGGCCTGAGCAGGCCTTCGCGGCGACAGCGCTTCATCCCCCTGGCGCAGCGCGCCATCCAGCGCTGGCGTCATGCGTGAAATAACTCGCACCCCATCGGAGATCAGTACACGCATCCACAATCCAGACACCCAATTGAGTGGGGAGGCTCCCTAGCATCACATCCGTTTACATGCAGCAACGCGCTGCCGGAGACCCCCCGATGCCGACCCCCACCCGTTCCCTGTCCCTGCTGGCCCTGGCCGGCGCCCTGTACGCCTGCGGTGCCGCCCACGCGGGCGACCACGCCCACTGGGAATACAAAGGCCACGCCGGCGCCACGCATTGGGCCGAGCTGGACAAGGCCTTCGAGACCTGCAAGCTCGGCTCCGAGCAGTCGCCCATCGACATCCGTGCGGCCAAGAAGAGCGGCGAGCTGCCCGCCATCGGCTTCGGCTACACGGCCGGCGACGCCGAAGTGGTCAACAACGGCCACACCATCCAGGTCAACCTGCCCGCGGGCGGCATGGTGAAGCTGGCTTCCGGCGACTACAAGCTGCTGCAGTTCCACTTCCACACGCCCAGCGAGGAGAAGGTCAACGGCCACGCCTACCCGCTGGTGGCGCACATGGTGCACAAGAACGACGCGGGCGAGCTGGCCGTGGTGGGCGTGCTGTTCCGCGAAGGCAAGGAAAACGCCGCGCTGGCCAAGGTGTTCGCCGCCATGCCCAAGGAAGAAGGCGGCAAGGCCGCGCTGGACGGCGGCTTCGATCCCGCGGCGCTGCTGCCCAAGACGCAAACCTACTGGTCCTTCAAGGGCTCGCTGACCACGCCGCCCTGCAGCGAGGGCGTGAAGTGGCAGGTGCTGCAGACGCCGGTGGAACTGTCCAAGGCGCAGCTCGCGACCTTCCGCAAGCTCTACCCGATGAACGCCCGCCCGGTGCAGCCGCTCAACGGCCGCATCGTCCTGACGGCCGGGGGCTGACGCCACGGCACGCCGCGCGCGGCCCTGCACAGGCGTCCGCGCGGCGGCTTCAGGGCCCCGGGGCAACGCCCGCGGGCCTGCGTAGCCGGCGGACAATGGGCCCATCGCCCGCCTGACCCTGTCCGCCTTGAACCTGCACCGCCTGGACCTCGTCTCCCTCGCCCTGTTCGGCTTCGTGGCCCGCAGCGGCAGCATCAGCCGCGGCGCGGAGCTGGCCCACCTGGCGGTGGGCGCAGCCAGCAAGCGCATCTCCGACCTGGAGGCCGCCGTGGGCGCGCCGCTGCTGGAGCGGCACTCGCGCGGCGTGACGCTCACGCCCGCGGGCCAGGCGCTGCAGCGGCACGCGCAGCGCATCCTGGGCGACGTCGACCAGCTCGCCGCGGAGCTGTCGGACTTCGCCGCCGGCGTGGTCGGCGTGGTGCGGCTGTGGGCCAACACCTCGGCCGTCATCCAGTTCCTGCCCGCCGACATCGCCGCCTTCGTGGCGGACAACCCCGGCATCCGCATCGAGCTGGAAGAGCGCGACAGCGCCGACGTGGTGCTGGCCGTGGCCGACGGCCGCGCCGACCTGTGCATCTACGCCGAGCGCACCGCGCCGCTGGGCCTGCAGTCGCTGCCCTACCGGCAGGACAGGCTGGTGCTGGTCGTCCGCCACGACCACCCGCTGGCCGCGCGCGAGTCGCTGGACTTCGTGGAGGCCACCGACTTCGAGTTCGTCAGCCTCTCGGCCGGCACCTCGCTGGCGCAGCGGCTGCAACTGGAGTCCGCCGCGCTGGGCCGGCGCCTGAAGCTGCGCATCCAGGTGCGCAGCTTCGACGCCATGTGCCACATGGTGGCCGCGGGCCTGGGCGTGGCGGTGCTGCCGCAAGCCGCGGTGCAGCCGCACCTGGTGTCCATGGGCCTGCGCAAGCTGGAGCTGCGCGACGCCTGGGTGACGCGCGAGCTGCTGCTGGGCGCGCGCGACTTCGCCGCCCTGCCCCGCCCGGCCCGGCTGCTCATGGACCACCTGCTGCAAGGCCGCTCGCGCCAGCTCCACGCCCTGCGTCCGCCCGCGCCCTGAATCGCCCGCGCGACCTGCGGCTTTCGCGTTCCGCGAAAGCTCGTTGCTGCCCGCCGTCATTCCTTGCCCAAGCCGCGCTGAACACAATGGCGGCCACCCAAGGAAACGCTTGCAGGAGACGCCCCATGACCCCGATCAACCTCCCGACCAGCGCGCTGCAGGGCGTGCGGGTCATAGAGATGGGCCAGCTCATCGCCGGCCCCTTTGCCGGCAAGACGCTGGCCGACTTCGGCGCCGAGGTCATCAAGATCGAAGCACCCGGCAGCGGCGACCCGCTGCGCAACTGGCGCCTCATCCAGGACGGCACCTCCGTGTGGTGGCAGGTGCAATCGCGCAACAAGCGCTCCATCGCGCTGGACCTGCGCAGCGCCGAGGGCCAGGACATCGCCCGCCAGCTCATCAAGGAAGCCGACGTGCTGATCGAGAACTTCCGCCCCGGCACGCTGGAGGGCTGGGGCATGGGCTACGAGCAGCTCAGCGAGATCAACCCCGGCCTGGTCATGCTGCGCATCTCCGGCTACGGGCAGACCGGCCCCTACCGCGACCTGCCCGGCTTCGGCGCCATCGGCGAGGCCATGGGGGGCTTGCGCCACCTCACCGGCGAGCCCGGCCGCGTGCCGGTGCGCTGCGGCATCTCCATCGGCGACACGCTGGCCGCGCTGCACGGGACCATCGGCGTGCTCATGGCGCTCTACCACCGCCAGGCGCACGGCGGGCGCGGCCAGGTCATCGACGTGGCGCTGCACGAGGCGGTGTTCAACGTGATGGAAAGCCTCATCCCCGAGTACAGCGCCTTCGGCGCGGTGCGCGAGGCCGCGGGCAGCGCGCTGCCGGGCATCGCCCCGTCCAACGCCTACCGCTGCGAGGACGGCTACGTGCTCGTGGCCGGCAACGGCGACAGCATTTTCAAAAGGCTCATGTCCACGATTGGCCGCGACGACCTGGGCAACGATCCGGCACTGGGCGACAACGCGGGCCGCGTCAAGCGCGTAGCCGAGATAGACGCCGCCATCGAGGCCTGGACCAGCCAGCGCCGCGTGGCCGACGTGCTGGAAGCACTCAACGCCGCGCGCGTGCCCGTGGGCAAGGTCTACACCGCGCGCGACATCGCCGAGGACCCGCACTACCGCGCCCGCGACATGCTCCTCACGCAGCGCACGCGCGACGGCCACGAGGTGCAAGTGCCCGGCATCGTGCCCAAGCTCATGGGCACGCCGGGCAGCCTGCGCACGCCGGCTCCGAAGCTGGGCGACGACACCGACGCGGTGCTGCGCGAGATCGGCCTGACCGAGGAACAAATCGCCGCGCTGCGCGCGCGCAAGGTGGTGGCATGAGCACGAACATGGGCACGAACGTCTGGAACGGCGCGGGCCGCCGCATCCACATGCAGGAGGTGGGCACGCGCGACGGGCTGCAGGTGGAGCCCTGCTTCGTCCCCACCGGGGACAAGATCGCCCTGGTCAACGCGCTGTCGCGCGCCGGGCTGGCCAAGATCGAGGTGACGGCCTTCGTCTCGCCGCAGGCCATTCCCGCGCTGCGCGACGCCGAACAGGTGCTGCGCGAGATCGAGCGCGCGCCCGGCGTGGTCTACAGCGCCCTGGTGCCCAACGTGCGCGGCGCCGAGCGTGCCATCGACGCCCGCGCCGATGAGCTGAACCTCGTGATGTCGGCCAGCGAGAGCCACAACCTGGCCAACCTGCGCATGACGCGGGCGCAGTCCTTCCAGGCGCTGTCCGCGGTGAGCGCCATCGCGCGCCAGGCCGGCACCGCCGTGAACGTGTCGCTGTCGTGCAGCTTCGGCTGCCCCATGGAAGGCGACGTGCCGCAGGACACCGTGTGGGACTGGTGCGCGCGCTACGTGGAGGCCTTGGGCGCGCGCGGCGTGACGCTGTGCGACACCACCGGCATGGCCTACCCCGGCCAGGTCGCGGCCCTGGTGCGCGGCTTCAAGCGCCGCTGGCCGGACACGGAGCTGACGCTGCACTTCCACAACACGCGCGGCATGGGCCTGGCCAACGTGCTGGCCGCCATCGACGCGGGCGCCGACCGCTTCGATGCCTCGTTGGGCGGCTTGGGCGGCTGCCCCTACGCGCCGGGCGCCACGGGCAACGTGTGCAGCGAGGAAATCGTCCACGCCCTGCAGCTCATGGGCTACGACACCGGCGTGGACCTGGAGCAACTGCTGGAGGCCGCGCACCGGCTGCCTGCGCTGGTGGGCCACGCCGTGCCCAGCCAGCTCGTGGCCGCCGGCCGCCGGCTGGATTTGCACCCGCTGCCCGCCGACTTCGACGCGATTCGCGAGCGGGCGCTGGCACGCGGCTGAGCCGCCTCGCTGCAGCGACCAAAACGTCTTCGTCACACCCGCGAAGGCGGGTGTCCACGAACACCGGGCCGCATCGTGGCCTGCGTGGATGCCCGCTTTCGCGGGCATGACGAGGGAAGGCTTCAGCCTCCATCAGCAAACGCGGCATCGCCGCATTCCACAACACAACCGGAGACAAGCATGAACAAGCACAAGCGCCATTTCACCCTGCTGGCCCTGGCGGCCGTGGCCGCCGTTGCCGCCGGCCCTGCCGCCGCCCAGGGCGGCTACCCGAATAAACCCATCACGCTGATCGTCCCCACCGCCCCGGGCGGCACCACCGACATCGCCGCGCGCATGCTGGCCGAGCCGCTGGGCAAGGCGCTTGGGCAGACGGTGATCGTGGACAACCGCGGCGGCGCCAACGGCGCGGTGGCGGCCGTGGCCGTCAAGCGCGCCGAAGCCGACGGCTACACGCTGCTCATGCAGTACTCGGGCTACCACGTCATCACGCCGCACGTGAGCAGCCAGCCGCCGCAGTGGACCTTCGACGACCTGCGCCCCGTGGCCAACGTGCTCAGCGCGCCGCAGGTCATCGTGGTGCGCGAGGGCCTGCCGGTGAAGTCCATGGCCGAGCTTGCCGCCTACGCCAAGGCCCATCCGGGCAAGCTGGCCTACGCCTCCTCGGGCAACGGCTCGCTGCAGCACGTCACGGGCGCGATGCTGGAGCAGCAGGCCGGCATTCAGATGAACCACATCCCCTACAAGGGCACGGGCCCGGCGCTGCAGGACCTGCTGGGCGGCCAGGTGGACCTCACTTTCGGCACCCCGCCGCCCTACATGCCCCACATCGCCACGGGCAAGCTGCGCGCGCTGGCCGTCACGGGCAAGGCGCGGCTGCCCTCGCTGCCCAATGTGCCCACCGCCGCCGAGGCCGGGCTGCCCAAGCTGGACGCCACCTCCTGGTTCGCCGTCTTCGCCCCGGCCAAGACGCCGCAGGCCGTGGTGGACAAGCTCAGCGCCGAGATCGCCAGGATCGTCGCCACACCCGCCTTCAAGCAAAAGGCCGCCGAGCAGGGCGCGGCGGCCGATTACATGAGCCCGCAACAGTTGGGCGACTACAGCCGCGCCGAGCTCGCGCGCTGGGGCCAGGTGGTCAAGGCGTCCAGAATCTCGGCGGACTGAAGGCCGCTTCAGCCGGCGCGGCGCTGCGCCTGACGGCGCCGCAGCGCCACGCCCACCACGCCCAGGCCGAACAGCGCCAGCGCGGAGGGCTCGGGGATGGGCCGCACGCCGTAGAGGAAGCGCGCGCCGGCGATGTCGTCGGCCTGCAGGCCGCGGAAGCGCTCGGTGTAGAACGCGTTCATCAGCGCGTCGGTGCGCGGCGTGTGCTCCAGGCCCAGCGAGTGGCCTATCTCGTGCGTCACGACCTGGAAGACGTCGTAGCCGTTGCCGCCGAAACCAATTTTCCAGCGCTCGGCCGTGTCCATGAAGATGTCGCCCGCAGCGCTCAGGCCGTTGACCGGCGGGAAGTAGCTGTAGGCCAGCGTGCCGGCGCTGCCGTCCACGAAGTGCGCGCCGATGCGGATGTCGCCGGAGCGCGTGGCGGCGTTGAAGGCGGCGCCGTCGTCGGCGACCTGCACGAACTTGATGTTGGCGACCTTGGACCAGGCGTCGAAGGCGCTGCGGATTTCCGTGAGGAAGCCCCCGGGCAGGAAGGCGCTCAGCGCCGTGGTGGAGCAGCCCAGGAAGGCCGCCTCGCAGCTCACGCCGCCGCCCATCACGCTCCAGGTCACGGTGGCGCCGGTGCCGTACTCGGGGCTGCCCCACTTGCCCGGGCTGGTGGGCCCAAGCACGTAGGCCGACGCGGACAGGGGCACGGCCAGCGCCGCCATCAGTGCCAGGCTAGACAGGATCTTGTTCACGTCACCTCCAGGAGTTGCAAGGAGGCCCGCGCGGGGCGCCGGCCACCCGCACAACCCCGGCCAGCCCACTTGATGAAAGTCAGGGGATCTGAGGCCAGGCGCCGAGTATCCGCGGCGGGCGGCGCCCCATGAAGGCCTTGCCTAACCCTGAATAAGTGAGTGGGCGGCCCCGAAAAGGCAACGAAAAGTCATCGCCCTCTTGGGGGATGCGGTGGGCCGTGCCGGCTCTGCCCACCGGCTTGAGGGAGGAGTGAAACCGCGCGTTTACAGCGCCGCGCCGAACACGGCGTCGAGCTGGCGCTTCCAGCCGTCCTTGGTGGCCTGGTCCACGAAGCTGGCTTCGAAGCTGTTGAGCGCAAGTTGATACGCCTCGCGCGCGCCCAGTTGCGGCAGCGCCTCGAACAGCTCCACGAAGTTCTGGTTCAGGTAGCCGCCGAAGTAGGCCGGGTCGTCGGAGTTGACCGTCACCACCAGCCCCTGCTGCAGCAGCGCGGCGATGTTGTGCTCGCCCAAGTGCTTGAACACGCACAGCTTGACGTTGGACAGCGGGCACACCGTCAGCGGCACGCGCTCGCGTGCCAGGCGCTGCACGAGCTCAGGCTTCTCGACGCAGCGCACGCCGTGGTCTATGCGCTCGGCCTTGAGCAGGTCCAGTGCCTCCTCGATGTAGGCCGGCGGCCCCTCCTCGCCCGCGTGGGCCACGATGTGCAGGCCCAGCTCGCGGCACTTGGCGAACACGCGCTCGAACTTGGAGGGCGGATGGCCGCGCTCGCTGCTGTCCAGGCCCACGCCCACGAAGTACTGGCGCCAGGGCAGCGCCTGCTCCAGCGTCTTGAAGGCGTCCTCTTCGCTGAGGTGGCGCAGGAAGCACATGATCAGCCGGCTGCTGATGCCCAGCTCCTGGTGCGCGCGCTGGCAGGCGTGGTGCAGCCCGCGCACCACGGTTTCGAAAGGCACGCCACGCTCGGTGTGCGTCTGCGGGTCGAAGAACAGCTCGGCATGCACCACGTTGTCGGCCGCGGCGCGCTCGAAGTAGGCCCAGGCCATGTCGAAGAAGTCTTCCTCCTTGAGCAGCACGCTGGCGCCGGCGTAGTAGATGTCGAGGAAGCTTTGCAGGTCCGAGAAGGCGTAGGCCGTGCGCAGCGCTTCCACGCTGTCGTACTTGAGCGCCACGCCGTTGCGCTGCGCGAGCCTGAAGATGAGCTCAGGCTCCAGCGAGCCTTCGATGTGGATGTGCAGCTCCGCCTTGGGCATGCGGCGCAGCAGCGCGTTGAGCGGTTCGTGGGTGCTGGGGGTGGCGGGGGTGGTCATGGCGGCAAGAGCCTTTCGTCATACGGGGTGATGACCGGATTTTGGCCCTTGCCGCTCCAGGGCGGGCCGCGTGCGGGGCGGCCCGGCATGGCGCTCACTGCACCGCGATCAGGCTCTTTGGGCTGGTGGTGTTGATGCAGCGCGGATGGCCAAAGCCGCCGGCGCTCTTGTCGGTGGCGGGGTTGATGTCATAGATGATGTTGTCGGGGCGCTGCGCGTCGCCGGAGACGCCGCCGACGCCGGCCAGGTTGTCCAGGTTCAGGCGGTTGCGCACGCGCCAGGCCATCATGTGGTCGGCGCAGGAGGTGTCGCCGCTCAGGCCCACGGCGCCTATGACCTTGCGGTTGCTGTCGTACAGCGCCAGCCCGCCGCCGAAGACGTTGACGCCGCCGATGCGCTTGCCCGTCATCGGGTCGCTGGGCGTGCCGTACTGCGCGGGCTCGCCGCCGTAGGCCACGCTGGTGTCCACCGGGTTGCTCTCCTGAAGGCCGAAGAGGCTGCCGCCGGGCTGCACGGCCGAGTACAGGTTGGCCGTGGACAGCGCCAGGCTGTCCAGGCTGAAGGCGTTGGCGGTGTTGGCCTTTTGCGCCGAGATGACGCGGCTGCCCGGCCACTGCGCGCCGCGGTCGCTGCCGGAGAAGGCGACGGCGCAGACCACGCCGTCGCGGTCCACCAGCGTGGCCCACATCTGCAAATCCAGCCCGCTGCCCTCGGCGGCCACGGCGCCCTGCAGCGCCGCCTTGAGTGCCCCCCAGCCCGGCAAGGCGCTGCAACTGGCATGGGCGCAGGAAACGCCCAGCAACAGCGCGGTGGCGGCCGCGGCGTGAATCGTTCTGACGTTGTTCATGAAAGTCCCCTCGTCAGCGATGGCCGGACGTCGGCCACCCGCAACCGCCCACGGCACCGTCCGGCTTGAGGCCGCGGGAGAGCTGCGGTTGCGTGGCGGCGACGCGGCAGCGCGCGCAAGGCCGGTCACAAGCCCGCGCGGCGCCGTGGCGCGAAAGTCACTGTAGAGGCGCCGCACCCGCGCGAGGACCGCTCCCTAACGCGAGCCGGGGATGGCTTTGGAAACAGGAGAGGCCGCAACCACCGTGGCGGCCCTCACGCCGCCTCACCACTTGTCACGCCCGGAGACGGCACGACGCAAAAAAAAGCCACCGTGGCTGGCGGCCGCGGCGGCTTGTCAACATCGGGGCGGCGACGCTCGCGGCCCCGGCGTGGTGCGCTTTACTTGGCGCTGGGCAGCTTGCCCTCGACGCCCTTCACGTAGAAGTTGATCTTGTGCAGGAAGTCGTCGTCGGCGGTCTCGCCGTCCTTGAGCACGGGCTTGCCGTCCTGGCCGGCGATGGGGCCCTTCCAGATGGCGAAGCTGCCGTCCTTGAGGCCGGACTTGACCTTCTCCAGCGCCTCCTTGGCGTCGGCGGGCACCTTGTCGGACAGCGCCACCAGGTCGATGGCGCCTTCCTTGACGCCCCACCAGGTGTTGGGGCCGGTCTTCCAGCTGCCTTCGAGCATCTCGCCCACGGCCTTCTTGTAGTACGGCGCCCAATTGATGACGGCCGAGCCCAGGTGCGCGCTGGGACCGAACTTGCTCATGTCCGAATCCCAGCCGAAGCCGTACTTGCCGGCCTTCTCGGCGGTCTGCAGCACGGCCGAGGAGTCGGTGTTCTGCATCAGCACGTCGGCGCCCTGGTTGATCAGGCTTTGCGCGGCCTCGCCTTCCTTGGGCGGATCGAACCACTTGTTGACCCACACCACCTTGGTCTTGGCGGCCGCGTTGACCGACTGCGCGCCCAGCGTGAAGGCGTTGATGTTGCGGATGACCTCGGGGATGGGAATGGAGGCGACCACGCCCAGCGTGTTGCTCTTGGTCATCTTGCCGGCGATCACGCCGGCCATGTAGGCGCCCTCGTAGGTGCGGCTGTCGTAGGTGCGCAGGTTCTCGGCGCTCTTGTAGCCGGTGGCGTGCTCGAACTTCACGTCCGGCGAGTCGGCGGCCACCTTGAGCATCTGCTCCATGTAGCCGAAGGTGGTGCCGAAGACGAGCTTGTTGCCCTGCCCCACCATGTCGCGGATCACCCGCTCGGCGTCCGCCGCCTCGGGCACGTTCTCCACGAAGCTGGTGACGATGCGGTCACCGAACTCCTTTTGCACTTCCAGGCGCGCGCGGTCGTGGGCGAAGGTCCAGCCCGCGTCGCCCACCGGGCCGACGTAGGCGAAGGCCACCTTCAGCGGCTCGGGCTTGGCCGCGGCCGGGGCCGAGGCGGCTGCCGGCGCGGAAGCGGCCGCGGGCGCGGCCTCTTCCTTCTTGCCGCAGCCCACCAGGGCCGCGGTGGCCGCCAGCGAAGCCATGCCCGTCAGGCGCAGCAGCGATCGCTTGGAAATCGTCATGAATGTCCTCTCTTGGGGTATGCGAGGTTGTTGGGGGAAGACGTGTCGTTCGCAGCCCTGGTTGCGCGCGCAGCCGCACGCATCATGAGCCCGGAAAGAAGGGTTTGCCGAGCGAGGCCGGCATGTTGGCGCGGATCCAGGTCGGGTTGCGCGAGATGAGCACCAGCACGGCGATGGTGGCGAGGTAGGGCAGCATGGTCAGCAACTGGCTGGCCACTTCCACGCCCTCGCCCTGCAGGTGGAACTGCAGCATGGTCACGCCGCCGAAGAGGTAGGCGCCCAGCAGCACGCGCGCGGGGCGCCAGGTGGCAAACGTCGTGAGCGCCAGCGCGATCCAGCCCTTGCCGGCAATCATCCCCTCCACCCACAGCGGCGTGTAGATGACGGAGACGTAGGCGCCGGCCACGCCGCACAGCGCGCCGCCGGCCATCACCGCGGCCAGCCGGATGCGCCGCACCGGGTAGCCCAGCGCATGCGCCGACTCCGGCGACTCGCCCACCGCGCGCAGCACCAGCCCGGCGCGCGAGCGGTACAGGAACCAGCTCAAGGCCACCGCCAGCACGATGGCGATGTAGACCATGGGGTGCTGCTTGAAGAAGGCCGGCCCCACGAAGGGAATGTCCGCCAGGCCCGGGATCTCGAAGCGCGTGCGCTCCGGCAGCTTTTCCTGCGTGTAGCGGATGCCCGCGAAGGCCGAGAAGCCCGCGCCGAAGAGGCTCAGCGCCAGGCCCGTGGCGTACTGGTTGGTGTTGAGCCAGATGACCAGCGCGCCAAAGGCCGCGGCCAAAAGCGCCCCGGCCGCGGCGCCGGCGGCAAAGGCCAGCGTGTCCGAGCCGGTGTGCACGGCGGTGGCGAAGCCGGCGATGGCGGCCACCAGCATCAGGCCTTCGGCGCCGAGGTTGACGATGCCGGCGCGTTCGTTGATCAGGAGACCGAGGGCCGCGATGGCCAGCACGGTGCCGGCGTTGAACGTGGCGGCCAGCAGCAGGGCAAGCGCTTCCATCTCAGGCCTTCCTTTCCACGGTCGCCGCCACGGCGGAAGACGCCGCCGCGGCGCGGGCGCCGCGCTGCCAGCGCAAGCGGTAATGGATGAGCGTGTCGCAGGCCAGCAGGCTGAACAGCAGCAGGCCCTGGAACACGCCGGTGATGGATTTGGGCAGGCCCAGCCGCGACTGCGCCAGCTCCCCGCCGATGTAGAACATGCTCATCAGGATGGCGGACAGCGCGATGCCGCCCGGATGCAGCCGCCCAACGAAGGCGACGATGATGGCCGCGAAGCCGTAGCCCGCGGGCACGTGCGGCGTGAGCTGGCCCAGCGGCCCAACGGCCTCCAGGGCGCCGGCCAGGCCCGCCATGCCGCCGGACAGCAGCAGCGCCGTCCACAGCGCGCCGCGCGACGAGAAGCCCGCGTAGCGCGCGGCCAGCGGCGCCAGCCCGCCGACCTGCAGCTGGAAGCCCGCGTAGGTGCGGAACATGAACAGCCACGTCAGCGCCACCGCGCCCAGCGCGATCAGCACGCCGATGTTGGCGCGCAGCCCGGCCACCAGCCGCGGCAGCTTGGTGGCCGCGGCGAAGGTGATGGTCTGCGGGAAGTTGAACCCTTGCGGGTCTTTCCACGGGCCGTAGACCAGGTAGCCCAGCAGCAGCTCGGCCACGTAGACCAGCATCAGGCTCACCAGGATCTCATTGGCGTTGAAGCGGTCGCGCAGCAGCGCGGTGAGGGCCGCCCAGAACATGCCGCCCAACACGCCGGCGGCCAGGATGGGCAGGACGATCCAGCCGCTGCTGTCCGGTCCGGCCTGCATGGCCACCCAGCCCGCGCCCAGCGCGCCCAGGATGAACTGGCCTTCGGCGCCGATGTTCCAGACGTTGGAGCGGAAGCACACCGCCAGGCCCAGCGCGATGAGCACCAGCGGCACGGCCTTGATGCTGAGCTCGGCCCAGGCGCGCGCGTCCTTGACCGGTTCCAGGAAGAAGAGTTGCAGGCCGCGCACCGGGTCCTTGCCCAGCATGACGAACAGGCCCACGCCTATGAGCACCGTGAGGGCCAGCGCCAGCAGCGGAGAGGCCCAGGACATGAGGCCGGACGGTTGCGGCCGGGCTTCGAGTTTCAACATGAATGTGTTCAGGCGAAGGTCAGGCCGCGACGGACCCGGACTCGGACTCGGACTTGGGCCACAGCCCGCTCATCCAGGCCCCGATCTGTTCGATCGTGGCCTGCGCGGTGGGAATGCTTGGGCTCAGGCGCCCTTGGGCGATGACGACCAGCCGGTCGCTGATCTCGAACAGCTCGTCGAGCTCCTCGCTCACCACCAGCAGCGCGCAGCCCGCGTCGCGCAGCTTCAGCAGCTCCCCGCGGATCTGTGCCGCCGCGCCCACGTCCACGCCCCAGGTGGGCTGCGAGACGATCAGGAGCTTGGGCTTCGCGTCGATTTCGCGGCCCACGATGAATTTCTGCAGGTTGCCGCCCGACAGGCTCTTGGCCGCCGAATGCGGCCCGCCGGCCTTGACGTTGAAGCGCTCTATCAGCGACTGCGCCAGCGCCCTCACCTGCCCCTTGCGCAGCCAGCCCGCGGCGCCCACGGGCTCGGTGCGGGTGAGCAGCACGTTTTCAGCCAGCGAGAGCGTGGGCACCGCGCCGCGGCCCAAGCGCTCCTCGGGGACGAAGTGCAGGCCCAGCCTGCGGCGCTTGCGCGGCGAGGCTTGGGCGATGTCCTGGCCGAACAGCGCGATGCTGCCGCGCCCGGCGCGGCGGTCCTCGCCGGAGAGGGCCGCCATGAGCTCCTGCTGCCCGTTGCCGGAGACGCCGGCCACGCCGACGATCTCGCCCGCGCGCACCTGCAGCGCGATGTCCTGCAGCGTGGTGCCGAACACGTCCTGGCGCTCCAGCTTCAGGCGCTGCACGTCCAGCGCCACCACGCCCGGCGTGGAGGCGGCGTGGCGCAACTGCGGCGGCTCGCTGCCTATCATCAGGCGCGACAGCGAGGCGTTGGTCTCCTTCGACGGGTCCACCTCGCCCGTGACCTTGCCGCCGCGCAGCACCGTGCAGTGGTGGCAGAGGCTGCGGATCTCGTCGAGCTTGTGGCTGATGTAGAGGATGGAGCAGCCCTGCGCCGCGAGCTGGCGCAGCGTCACGAACAGCTTCTCGACCGCCTGCGGCGTGAGCACCGAGGTCGGCTCGTCGAGGATGAGCAACTGCGGCCGGCCCATGAGCGCGCGCACGATCTCCACGCGCTGGCGCTCGCCCACCGAGAGGCTGTGCACGGGACGCAGCGGGTCCACTTCCAACCCGTACTCCTTGGACACCTCGCGCATGCGCGAAACCACCTCCGGCAGCGCCATGGACTTGTCCAGGCCCAGCCAGACGTTCTCGGCGGCGGTGAGGGTGTCGAAGAGCGAGAAGTGCTGGAACACCATGGAGATGCCCAGCGCCCTGGCCTCGTGCGGATTTCGCACCTGCACGGGGCGGCCGTTCCAGCGGATTTCTCCTTCGTCCGGACGCACGGCCCCGTAGATGATTTTCATGAGCGTCGACTTGCCGGCGCCGTTCTCACCCAGCACGGCGTGTATCTGGCCGGGTGCGACGCGGAGGCTGACGCCATCGTTGGCCTTGACGGCCGGGTACTGCTTGCTGATGCCCACCAGCTCCAGGCGCAACATGGACGCTGAACTCCCAGGGATGCCGGCAAAGGGGGACCGGCAAAAGGTGTAATTGTGCTATGGCCGCACGAGGCTCCAGCCCCAGCACGGTGCACGGGCCGGTCCGCGCGTGACGCGGTACCGGCCCGGCCGTATACAACTTGCAGCTTTCGTGCCGGCAATCCCTGTATTCAATGCCCTCCCAGCAGCGCAAACCGCAGCAGGAACACGCCCGCGATCAGCCAGCTCATGAAGTGCACCTGCCTAGCCTGCCCCGTCAGCAGTTTCAACACGGCGTAGGTGATGAAGCCGAAGGCCAGCCCGTTGGCGATGGAGTACGTGAAGGGCATGGCCAGCGCCGTGACGGCGGCGGGGATGACCTCGGTGCTGTCGTCCCAGTTCAGCTCGGTGAGCTCGCGCAGCATCAGGCAGGCCACGAAGAACAGGGCCGGCGCCGTCGCATACGCGGGTACGGCGCCGGCCAGCGGCGCGATGAACAGGCAGGCCAGGAACAGCACCGCCACCGTCACCGCCGTGAGGCCCGTGCGGCCGCCGGCCTGCACGCCCGTGGCGCTCTCGATGTAGGCCGTGGTGCTGGACGTGCCCAGCATGGAACCGGCGAAGATGGCGCCGCTGTCGGCCAGCAGCGCCTTGTTCATGCGGTCCATCTTGCCTTCCTTGAGCAGACCGGCGCGCTTGGCCACGCCCATGAGCGTGCCCGTGGCGTCGAACAGCTCGACCAGGAAGAACACCAGCACCACGTTGAGCACGCCACCGGCCAGCGCGCCCTTGACGTCCAGCTGCATGAAGGTCGGCGCGATGGACGGCGGCGCCGAGAACACGCCCTTGAAGTGGTTGCCGCCCACCAGGAAGGACAGCGCCGTCACCGCCACGATGCCAATCAGGATGGCGCCGCGCACCTGGAAGCGGTCCAGCACCACGATCAACAAGAAGCCCAGCACCGCCAGCAGCACCGGCGTCTGGTGCACGTCGCCCAGCGTCACGAAGGTGGCCTTGGACGGGGCGACGATGCCCGCGCTCTTGAGCGCGATCAGCGCCAGGAACATGCCAATGCCCACCGTGATGGCCACGCGCAAGGAGTGCGGAATGCCGCGGATGATCCACTCCCGCAGCCGCAGCACCGTCACCAACAGGAACAGGCAGCCGGAGATGAAGACGGCCCCCAGCGCCACCTGCCACGGGTAGCCCATGCCGCCCACCACCACGTAGGCAAAGTAGGCGTTGAGCCCCATGCCCGGCGCCAGCGCGATGGGGTAGTTGGCGAACAGCCCCATCACCAGCGTGCCGAAGGCCGCGATCAGGCAGGTGGCGACGAACACCGCCTCGCGCGGCATGCCGGCGTCGCCCAGGATGCTGGGGTTGACGAAGACGATGTAGGCCATCGTCAGGAAGGTGGTGAGCCCGGCGATGAGCTCGGTGCGCACGTTGGTGCCGTGCTCCCTCAACTTGAACATTCGCTCCACCAGGGAGCGGTTGGCGCCAACGGCAGCGGGGTCGGGCATGGCTGCGGCCTCCGGTGGGATGTCTACAGGCGTGACGATGCGCCCACCGGGCACGGTGGTATCGGACAGGGCCATGGTTTGTCTCCGGTTTTTTCAGTCCTTGCGGACAGGTTTGAAGCGCTTCTGTGGCGCTTTGATGGGAAGGCGTTGGGCCGTCAGGCGCGGCGCCAGCGCTCGGTGCCCGCCACCCAGGCGGACACCAGGTTCCTCTCGTCGCCCAGCGTCATCCAGGCGAACACGCGTTCGTGCAGCTCGCGCGCCAGGCGGTCGCGGTGTTGGGCCAGCGGGCCATGCGCCCAGTCCCACAGCGCCAGGTCGGCCGTGGCACCCACGTCCAGCGAGCCGATCTCGCTCTCCAGTTGCAGCGCCCGCGCCGCGCCGCGCGTGGCGGCGTAAAGCGCCTTCCAGGCCGTGAGCTTCACGCCCTGCAGCGCCTGCACCTTGTAGGCCTCGGCCAGCGTGCGGACCATGGACAGCGTCGTTCCCGCGCCCACGTCGGTGGCCAGCGACACGCCCACGCCGGCCGCCTGCAGCCTGGCCCAATCCAGCAGCCCGCTGCCCAGGAACAGGTTCGAAGTCGGACAGTGCGCGACCTGCGCCCCGCTGTCGGCCAGCAGCGCGCGGTCGGCGTCGTCCAGCCAGATGCCGTGCGCCAGCATCGAGCGCTCGTTGAGCAGCCCGTGCGAGGCGTACACGTCCAGGTAGCTGCGCGCCTCGGGAAAGAGCGACGCCACCCAGCCCACCTCGTCGCGGTTCTCGGCCACGTGCGTGTGCATGTAGGTGCCCGGGTAGCGCGAGAGCAGCTCGCCGGCCATGCTCAATTGCGCGGGCGTGCTGGTGGGCGCGAAGCGAGGCGTGAGCGCATAGGCGGCGCGGCCGCGGCCGTGCCAGCGCTCGATCAGCTCGATGCAGTCAGCCCTTGCCGACACCACGTCGTCGCTCAAGTAGTCCGGCACGTGCCGGTCCATCAGCACCTTGCCGGTGATGAGCCGCATGCCGTGGCCGGCGGCGGCCTGGAACAGCGCCTCCACCGACACCTTGTGTACCGTGGGGAAGACCACGGCCGAGGTCGTCCCGTGCGCCAGCAGCAGGTCCAGGAAGCGGTCCGCCCCCTCGCGCGCCGCCACCGCCTCTTCAAAACGCCGCTCGGCCGGAAACACGTAGCGCTCCAGCCAGGGCAGCAGCGCCTCGCCGTGGCTGGCGATCACGTCGAGCTGCGGGCAGTGCACGTGCGTGTCTATGAAGCCGGGCAGCAGCAGCCGGCCGCTGAAATCGCGCTTGTCCCAGTCGTCGCCCGGCGTCTCGCGGGTGCGGCCGGCGATGCGGCCGTCCTCCACCAGCAGCCAGCAGTCGGGGTCGAAGCGCACCGAGGGCGCGTCCACCGAGGAAAGGCCGGGGTCGGCCGTGATGTCCAGCAAATCGGCACGCAGGGCCAGGCGGTTAGTCATGCGGAGTCCTCCTGGGAGTCCTGAAGGGGTTGAAGAGAGGAAGCGTCGGCCGCCGACGCGGCGCCGGGCTTGGGCTGCGCCTGCGCGACCAGCCCGCGCACCACGTCGCGCACCAGCTCGCGCAGCCAGCGCGCCGCGGGCGAGGCGTGGGTGCGGTCGTGCCAGAGCTGGTAGTAGCTCAGCGGCGGGAAGGCCACGGGGCAAGCCACCACCCGCACCGCCAGCCGCTCGGCATAGCGCGCGCAAAAGAGGCGCCCCGTGGTGAGCACCAGGCGCGAGCGCGCCACCATCAGCGGCGCCAGGCCGAAATACGGGCTGCGCACGGCGATGCGCCGCGACAGCCCTTGGGCGTCCAGGAACTCGTCGATCACGCCGCGCGCCCCCGGGTGCAGCGGCGTGGGCGCCACGTGCTCGGCGGCGAGGTAGCGCTCGGCGTCCCAGGCGCCCGGGTAACGCACGGCCGGGTGGTCCGCGGCGACGAGGCAGACGACCTCGTCGGCAAAGAGCCGCGCCAGGTGCAGCTCGCCCGGGGGCTGCAGCCAGTTGCCGATGACCAGCTCGACCTCGCCGCGGGCCAGCGCACGGCGGTAGTCGTAGGCGCCGGAGAGGGCGTGGATCTCCAGGTCCACGTTGGGCGCGGACTCCTTCAGCCGCGCCACCAGCGCTGGCAGGAAGAGCGGGTCGAGGTAGTCGCTGGCGGCAATGCGGAACGACTGCCGCGCGGTGGCCGGCTCGAAGGCCCGCGCCCCCGCGCCGCCGAACAGCGTCGCCGCGTGCCGCAGCAGCTCGCCCGCCGGTTCCAACAGCTCCTGCGCCAGGGGCGTGGCCACCATGCCGCTGCCCGCGCGCACCAACAGCGGATCGCCCACCAGATGGCGCAGCCGCCGCAGCTGCGCGCTGACGGCGGGTTGCGTGCTGCCCAGCTTGAGGGCGGCGCGCGAGACGCTGCGTTCGGTGATCACGGTGTGCAGGACCTTGACGAGTTGGAGCTCGATCTTGTCCAAAGCCGAAGCTTGCGCCATACGACCATCCCCATACAGAACATGCGCTTCATCGTATACACCGCGGCAGGCCAGCGTGTACCTTTGCGGCCATGAACACCCCCCAGCGCCCCATCCGTTTCTTCCATCGCGGCGGCATCGTGTCGGTGCAGTCCGCTCCTACCCGCAGCGTGCTGCAGTGGCTGCGCGAAGACGCCGCCTGCACCGGCACCAAGGAAGGGTGCAACGAGGGCGACTGCGGCGCCTGCACGGTGGTCGTGGCCGAGCTGGCCGACACGCCGGGGCCGGACGTGGTGCGCGGCCTGCGCCTGCGCAGCGTCAACGCCTGCATCCGCTTCCTGCCCACGCTGGACGGCAAGGCGCTGCTGACGGTGGAAGACCTCAAGCCCGCCGCCGGCGGCACCCTGCACCCCGTGCAGCAGGCGCTGGTGGACTGCCACGGCTCGCAATGCGGCTTCTGCACGCCCGGCTTTGCCATGTCGCTCACCGCCTGCTACGAGCGCCACTGCGAGGCCGGCACCCGGCCCACGCGCCAGGCGCTGGCCGATGAGCTGGCCGGCAACCTCTGCCGCTGCACGGGCTACCGGCCCATCCTGGACGCGGGTCAAAAAATGTTCGACCTGGACACCGTGCGCCTGGACACGGCGCCCATCGTCGCGGCCCTGCAGCAGTTGCAAGCCGAGCCGCCGCTGTCCCTGCCCGGCTTCGAGGCGCCCCGCTCGCTGGACGACCTGGCCGCCCTGCGCGAAGCCCGCCCGCAAGCCACGCTGCTGGCCGGCGCCACCGACATCGGCCTGTGGAACAACAAGCAGTTCCGCCCGCTCCCCGAATTGCTCTACGTCGGCGACGTCAAGGAAATCCAGCGCATCGAGGCACTGGACGGCGGCGTGCTGCGCATCGGCGCCGGCGCCTCGCTGGAGGACGCCTGGACGGCCCTGGCCGAGCGCGTCCCCGAGCTGCGCGAGGTGTACCTGCGCTTCGCCTCGCCGCCCGTGCGCCACGCCGGCACGCTGGGCGGCAACGTCGCCAACGGCTCGCCCATCGGCGACGGCGCGCCCGTGCTCATGGCGCTGGGCGCCACGCTGGTGCTGCGCAAGGGCGCGCGCGAGCGCCGGCTGCCCATCGAAGACTTCTACGTGGACTACATGAAGAACCGCCTGGAGCCCGGCGAGCTGCTGCAGGCCATGGAGGTGCCGCCGCTGTCCCCCACCGCGGCCGTGCGCGTGTGGAAGATCGCCAAGCGCTACGACAGCGACATCTCCGCCGTCTGCGGCGCCTTCAACCTGGAGCTGGACGGCGAGCGCGTGAAGGCCGCTCGCTTCGTCTTCGGCGGCATGGCCGCCATCGTCAAGCGCGCCGCCAGCGCTGAAGCGGCGGTCATCGGCCAGCCATGGACCGAAGCCACCGCCCACGCCGCCATGGCCGCGCTGAAGCAAGACTTCACCCCGCTCACCGACCAGCGCGCCAGCGCCGACTACCGGCTTCGCGTGGCGCAAAACCTGCTGCTCAAACTCTGGCTGCAGACGCGCACCGATGCGGCGCCGCTTCCGGTGCAAGCCGGCAGCGTGTGGGCCGCGGCCTGAGCCAGGAGGACAAGACCATGAACCGAGCCGTTGAAAGCTTCCTGAGCACCGACCCCGCCGCCGCCGCGGCCTCCGCCGCCCGCGTGGGCGTGCCCCGCGCGCACGAATCCGCCCACCTGCACGTCGCGGGCGCCGCGCAGTACGTGGACGACATCCCCGAAGTCGCCGGCACGCTGCACGCCGCGCTGGGCCTGTCGCCCGTCGCCCACGGCACGCTCAATGCCGTGGACGTGGCGGCGCTGCGCTCGCAACCGGGCGTGGTGGCCGTGCTGACCGCGGCCGACATCCCCGGCGTCAACGACTGCGGCGCCATCCACCACGACGAGCCCATCCTCGCCGCCGGCCAGGTGATGTACCTGGGCCAGGCCGTGTTCGCCGTCATCGCCACCGACCGCGAGTCGGCCCGCCGCGCCGCCGCGCTGGCCAAGAAGGTGCTGGACATCACGCCGCTGGCGCCCGTGCTCACCGCCCGCGAGGCCCATGCCCGCGGCCAGTACGTGGTGCCGCCCATGCACATGGTGCGCGGCGACGCCCAGGCCGCCATCGCCGCCGCCCCGCACCGCCTGCGCGACACGTTCACGCTGGGCGGCCAGGAACAGTTCTACCTGGAGGGGCAGATCAGCTACGCCGTGCCGCAGGAAGACGGCTGCCTCAAGGTCCACTGCTCCACCCAGCACCCCAGCGAGATGCAGCACGTGGTGGCGCACATGCTGGGCAAGGCCAAGCACCACGTGCAGGTCGAGTGCCGGCGCATGGGCGGCGGCTTCGGCGGCAAGGAATCGCAATCGGCGGTGTTCGCCGGTGTCGCCGCGCTGGCCGCCTTCAAGCTGGGCCGCCCTGTAAAACTGAGGCCTGACCGCGACGACGACTTCATGGTCACCGGGCGGCGGCATCCGTTCGAGTTCTCGGTGGACGTGGGCTTCGACGACGAGGGCCGCCTCCTGGGCGTGGAGGTGGACATGCTCACCAACGCCGGCTGGAGCGCGGACCTCTCCTCCGCCGTGATGGGCCGGGCGCTGTGCCACTTCGACAACGCCTACTGGCTGCCCAACGTGGCCATGCACGGCTACTGCGCGCGCACCAACACGCAGAGCAACACCGCCTTCCGCGGCTTTGGCGGCCCGCAGGGCGCCTACGCCGTGGAGCACATCATGGACACCGTGGCCCGGCGCCTGGGCCGCGACCCGCTGGCCGTGCGCCGCGCCAACTTCTACGGCGTGGGCGAGCACAACGTGACGCCCTACGGGCAGACGGTGGAAGGCAACGTCATGGCGCCGCTGGCGGCGGAGCTGGAGGCGACGTCCAACTACCAGGCCCGCCGCGCCGACATCGCCGCCTGGAACGCCACCAGCCCGGTGCTCAAGCGCGGCATCGCGCTCACGCCGGTGAAATTCGGCATCAGCTTCAACGTGCAGCATTTGAACCAGGCCGGCGCGCTGGTGCACCTCTACAGCGACGGCTCCTGCCTGGTGAACCACGGCGGCACGGAGATGGGGCAAGGCCTCAACACCAAGGTGGCGCAGGTGGTGGCGCAGGAGCTGGGCCTGAGTTTTGAGCGCATCCGCGTCACGGCCACGGACACCTTCAAGGTGGTCAACACGTCCGCGACGGCCGCCTCCACCGGCAGCGACCTCAACGGCAAGGCCGCGCAGGACGCCGCGCGCCAGATCCGCGAGCGCCTGACCGCCTTCGCCGCGCAGAAGCACGGCTGCGACGCGGCTGAAATCCGCTTCGCCAACGACCAGGTGCACCTGGGCGCCGAGCGCCGCATGCCGCTGGACGACCTCCTCCTGGAGGCCTACCTCTCCCGCGTGCAGCTCTGGAGCGACGGCTTCTATGCGACGCCCGGCCTGAGCTGGGACCCCAAGGCCATGAAGGGCCGGCCCTTCTACTACTACGCCTTCGGCGCCGCCGTGTCCGAGGTGGTGGTGGACACGCTCACGGGCGAATCCAAGCTCTTGCGCACGGACCTGCTGCACGACGTGGGCAAGTCGCTGAACCCGGCCATCGACCTGGGCCAGGTGGAAGGCGGTTTCGTGCAGGGCATGGGCTGGCTGACCATGGAAGAGTTGATTTGGCACCCCAAGACCGGCGCCCTGCTCACCCACGCGCCCAGCACTTACAAGATTCCGACGGCCAATGACGCGCCGGCCGTGTTCAACACGCGGCTGTTCGACAACAGCAACGTGGCCGACAGCATCCACCGCAGCAAGGCCGTGGGCGAACCGCCGCTGCTGCTGGGCTTCAGCGTGTGGCACGCCATACGGGACGCGGTGTCGTCCGTGGGCCAGCACCGCGTCGACCCGCCCCTGCGCGCGCCCGCGACGGCCGAGGCCGTGCTGGATGCCGTGGACGCCGTGCGCGCCGCCATCGCCACCCCCGCTGCCGTGGCGGCGGCCGTGGAAGCCGTGGAGGCCCAGTGAGCACCGCCGCGCTGCAGGCCACGGCGCGCGAGTGGCTCGCGCGCGGCGAGCCGGCCATCGAGGTGCGCGTGGCCGAGGCGCACGGCTCCGCGCCGCGCGAGGCCGGCGCCCGCATGCTGGTGGCCGCGCGCCGCGTGGCCGGCACGGTGGGCGGCGGGCACCTGGAATTGCAGGCCATTCAAATCGCCCGGGACATGCTGGCGGCCGGTGAAACCCTGCCGCGCGAAAAGCATTTCCCCCTGGGCCCGGCGCTGGGCCAGTGTTGCGGCGGCGCGGTGACGCTGGCCTTCGAGCCGCTGACGGACGCCGTCATGGCGAACTGGCCGGCACCCAAGCCGCGCTTCAACTTGCAGCTTTACGGCGCCGGTCACGTTGGGCGGGCCATCGTCCATTTGCTCTCCGGCATCGACTGCAAGGTGCAATGGATTGACGAGCGCGAAGAGGAATTTCCCGAAGGGCCGCTGCCGCCGCACATCGAAAAGGTTTGCGTGGATGCGGTGGAGGGCGAAGTTGATATTGCCGAGCCCGGCACCTTTTATCTGGTGCTCACGCACAACCACGACCTGGATATGCGGATCACCGAGGCGGTGTTGCGGCGCGGGGATTTCGGTTTTCTGGGGCTGATCGGCTCGCAAACCAAGCGGGCGAGATTCCTGCACAGGTTTGAGGCCCGCGGCATTCCGGCTGAAACGCTTTCGCGCATGACTTGTCCGATTGGGATTCCGGGGATTGAGGGGAAGGAGCCTGAGGTGCTGGCAATTGCTGTGGTGGGGCAGTTGCTGCAGGTAGCCAGCGGCAAGTGACCATTGAGTAATTGAGTAATTGGGCAATCAATTGGATATTGAGTATTAACACATCCTATCGATCAAACCCGCCTCGCACCCCGACCCGTGATGCCCGCGAAGGCGGGCATCCACGAGCGCAGAGGTGCAGCCTTGGGATTGCCTCACACAAGGCCACCGTTTTCAAGGTACTGGATCGGTATTCGTGGATGCCTGCTTTCGCGGGCATGACGAAGTAGAAGGCGGAATAAATCGACTTACAGGTCGCGATGTGCAGTCCATCTGCCACAACAAGCCCCACCCTCACCCAATAACTCAATATCTCAAACCATTTCCAGTCATCGCCAAATACAATTCAATTTGCCTGCGCAAACTTCCAATTCTAAAATTCCATCAGCCTTAGCCCATACCGCGCCAACACCCCCTCGTGCAACCTTCTCAACTCCTCCACGATCAACGCCCGCACCGCCTCCCTTTCCAATTCCGGCACAGCCTCGGCCACCCGCCCCTCAACGATTGAAACCGCGTCCACCCCCGGCCGCGTCACCACTTCCCGCACGGTGGATTTAATGAGTTCCCGCCAAGCCAGCCGCAGTGGGTCCGGCTGCGCCAATTCCTGACGAATTGCCAGATACTCCTGCGTCGATCGCTCATAAGCCCAAACGTAGAGATCGCGCAGCAATTCCACCCGCGTCATTTCATACACGCCCAGCACGGCGCGGCTGTAGGCGGCTTGCGGAACGTCCAGAAAAGTCAGCGGGCAAAGATTGGCGCGGAACAGCGGCGAATTGGCCGCCTGCCGCGAGGTGAATTACTCGGCAAGCTGGCCTTGTTTGGGCGCGGTTTTCCTGGGCATGGCGCGATTCTGGCGCGCAACTGCCCAGGAACTGGCACGCAAACTGGCGCGAATAGCCCGATTCGCGCCAAATTCATGGCGCGAATCACTGCTTTCGCGCCATGGCAAGACTCAAGGTCTTAGCGCACCACGCCCAGCTCCGTGCGCTCCCCGGCGCGGTACGTGTACAGCGTCAGCGCGCCGTTCTTGATGTCGCCCTTGCTGTCGAAGGCCACCGGGCCGGTGATGCCCTTGTAGGAGATGCCCGCCAACACCGGCAGGTATTTGCTCGGTTCAGCAGAGCCTGCCTTGACCATGGCTTCGGCCATCACCATCGCGGCGTCGTAGGTGTAGGGGGCGTAGATCTGCACGTCGGTGCCGAAGCGCTTCTTGTAGTCGGCCTTGAACTTCTCCATGGCGCCGCGCTGCGCGGCCTCTACGCCGCCGGCGCTGGCGCAGACCACGCTGTCGTCGGCCACGGAGCCGGCCGAGAGCTTGGGCAGCTCCACCGAGCACACGCCGTCGCCGCCCATGAGCTTGGCCTTCACGCCGAGCTGCTTCATCTGGCGCAGCATGGGGCCGGCCACGGCGTCCATGCCGCCGAAGAACACCACGTCCGGCTTGGCCGCCTTCACCGAGGTCAGGATGGCGGTGAAGTCCGTGGCCTTGTCGCTGGTGAACTCGTGCTTGGCGATGTTGGCGCCCGCGGCCTTGGCGGCCTTCTCGAACTCGGCGGCCACGCCTTGGCCGTAGGCCGTGCGGTCGTCGATCACCACCACCGTCTTGGCCTTGAGTTGTTGCACCGCGTAGCGGCCTAGCGTGCCGCCGAGCTGCGCGTCGTTGGCCACCATGCGGAAGGTGGTCTTGAAGCCCTGGGCGGTGTACTTGGGGTTGGTCACCGAGGGCGCGATCTGCGGGATGCCGGCGTCGCTGTACACCTTGGAGGCCGGGATGGAGGTGCCCGACTGCAGGTGGCCCACCACGCCGTTGACCTTGGCGTCCACGAGCTTCTGGGCGGCGGCGGTGCCTTGCTTGGGATCGCCGGCGTCGTCCTCGGCCAGCAGCTCGAACTTGGCCTTCTTGCCGCCAATGGTCAGGCCCTTGGCGTTGAGCTCGTCCAGCGCCATGCGCACGCCGTTCTCGTTGTCCTTGCCCAGGTGGGCGGCACCGCCACTGGTGGCGGCCACGTGGCCGATCTTCACGACCAGCTCCTGCGCCGATGCGGCATGGGCGGCAGCCGCCAGCGCGGCCAAAACGGTGAGCTTGAGTGCTTGTTGCTTCATGGGGACTCAGGTTGCGGTGTATCGAGGCCGGGGGCCGCCTCGGGAATGGTTTGTTGGAACCCTGGGGGCCAAAAGTGTACGGGTCTACCCCAGGCCTCATCCCGGGCGAGCGCAATGGCGCACGAGCGGGCTCGCACAATCAAGCTCCCCTGGCCACCCTCCCCACCGCCCGTGCCCATCCCCCGTACCCTGCGTGCCCTGCGGGCCCGCCCCCGCCTGTGGAGCTCCATGGCCGTGGGCGTGCTGGTGTCCCTGCTGCTGCCCAGCGCCTGGGCCTCGCACCCGGCCTCGCGCGCGCTGGTGGGCTGGAATGCCGGCGCCCTGCTCTACTTCGTGCTGGCCTGGGACATGATGAGCGGCGCCCACCCCGGCACCATGGGACAGCGCGCGCTGCGCCAGCACGAGGGGCGACTGATCATCCTCATCGGCGTGGCGCTGGCCGCCGTGGCGGTGATGGTGGCCATCGCCAGCCAGCTCGCCGCCGTCAAGACCTTGCCCGCGGCCGCCCGGCTGCCGCATCTGGCGCTCACGGCGCTCACCGTGGTGAGTTCCTGGCTGTTCACGCAAACCACGTTCGCCCTGGACTACGCGCACGATTTCTATGCCGCGCGCGAGCGCGGGCAACCGGACGTGCTCAACTTCCCCAGCACGCCGGACCCCGACTACGGCGACTTCTTCTACTTCGCCTGCGTCATCGGCACCTCCGGCCAGACGGCCGACGTCGCCTTCACCAGCTCCGCGCTGCGCCGCATCGGCACGCTGCACTGCGTGCTGGCCTTCGCCTTCAACACCACCGTGCTGGCGCTGAGCGTGAACATCGCGGCGGGGCTGTTCTGAGCGCCCGCCGCCGGGCTCAGGACGCCGGGCCCACCACCGGCGCCGCCCCGCCCCCGGCCTGCGCCGCCGGCTGATCGCCGCGCGAGGCCTTGGCCAGCAGCGGCACCAGCAGCAGCCCAAGCGCCGCCGCGCCCATCACCACCGAGAAGCCCGCCGCGCTGCGCCCCGTGGCCGACTCCGCCATGCCGAACAGGTAGGGGCCCACGAAGCCGCCCAACAGGCCAATGGTGTTGATGAAGGCCAGGCCCGCGGCCGCCTGTATGCCCTGCAGCCGCTTCATCGCGATAGCCCAGTACGAGGGCAGCACGCCGCCGGCAAAGAAGGCCGTCGCCACGAACAGCGCCATCTGCACGCCCTGGCTGCCCGTGGCGATGAACGCCCAGGCGCTGGCCAGCAGGCCGGCCATCAGCACGCCAAGGAACACGAAGTCGCTCTTCACGCGGCGGTGGATGCGTGGCAGCACCAGCACGCCCAGCAGGAAGCCCAGGCCCACGCTGCTGGACATCAGCCCAACCTGGAAGGGCGTGGTGTCCTTCATCTGCTGGATCATGGCCGGCGTGAAGAACACCAGGCCGACGAAGGCCACCTGGTTCAGGAAGTAGATCAGGCCCATGAGCACCGTGCTTGGCCGCCGGATCGCCGCCGTCCAGTCCTGCGAGGACAGGTGCGAATGCGGGTCGGCCTCCAGCACGGCGCGGCGCTCCAGCGCGGCGGCCTCCGCGGGCGAGAGCCAGCGCGCGTCGCGCGGCCGCTCAGGCAGCTTGAAGTACAGCAGCACGCCCACCAGGATGGTCGGCAGCCCCTCCAGCACGAACATCCACTGCCAGCCGCGCAGGCCGCCCAGCCCGTCGAGCTGCATCAGCGCGCCGCCCAGCGGGTTGCCCACCAGCAGGCCCAGCGCCGGCGCGGTGTAGATCCAGCCCACGGCCACGGCGCGGTCCTTGGGCGCGAACCACAGCGTCACCATGTACATCAGCGCCGGGAACAGCCCGGCCTCGGCAATGCCCAGCAGCACGCGCAGCACGTAAAACGAGGTCGTGCCCTGCACGAACATCATGGCCGCCGACAGCGCGCCCCAGGTGACCGCAATGCGGGCGATCCACGGGCGCGGCCCAATGCGGTGCGCCAGCAGGTTGCTCGGCACCTCCAGCAGCGCATAGCCCAGGAAGAAGATGCCCGCCCCCAAGCCGTAAGCCGCCGCGCCGATGCCCAGGTCGGCGGCCAGATGCGCCTTGGCCAGCGACACGTTGGTGCGGTCCACGTAGGACATGAAATAAATCAGGCACAGCAGCGGAAGCAGCCTGGCCATGGCCTTTCGGGTCGCGACCTGGTGCGTGTCGTCCACGCCCAGCGCCAGGGAGGTATTTCCCATGATGTCTCCTGTCAATATAAGAATGAATTCGCGGCGCGCTGAAAACACATTCAGAACGCGACCCGCTCCCGGCCCTTGAGCCCCAGCAGGGCCCGCGCCTCGTCAGGCGTGGCAATCTCCAGCGACAGCTCTTCCAAAATGCGACGAATCTTGCGCACCTGCTCCGCGCACGAGGCCGCAAGCTGCCCCTTGCCGAGATACAGGCTGTCTTCCAGACCAACGCGGACGTTGCCGCCCATCACCGCACCCATGGTCAACAAGGGCATTTGATGGCGGCCGGCACCCAAAATGGAAAACCGGTAATTCTCGCGGCCAAACAGCCGGTCCGCCGTCGTCCGCATCAGCACCAGATTTTCCGGGTCGGGTCCCAGCCCGCCCAGCACGCCGTAAATCGTCTGGATGAAAAGCGGTCCCTGGATCAGACCCTCGTCCACGAAATGGGCGAGGTTGTAAAGGTGGCCGACGTCATAGCATTCGAATTCGAAGCGCGTGCCGCAACCCTCGCCCAATACCTGAAGAATATGCTTGATGTCACGAAAGGTATTGCGGAAGATGAGGTCTTCCATCCCTTCGATATACGGCTTTTCCCAGTCGTGGCGCCACTCGGAAATCCGGCGCGCTGCAGGATGGATGGAAAAATTCATGGACCCCATGTTCAGCGAGCACATTTCCGGCTTCGCTTGCAGCGGATAAGCCAGGCGCTCCTCCAGCGTCATGCGCGTGCTGCCGCCGGTGGTGATGTTGATCACCGCATCGGTTTCAGCCTTGATGCGCGGCACGAACTGGTCGAATATCTTCGGGTCCGCCGTCGGCCGCCCATCCTCGGGATCGCGGGCATGCAGGTGAATGATGGCCGCACCGGCCTCGGCCGCCTCGATGGATTGCCGTGCAATTTCATCAGGCGTCAAGGGCAAATACGGCGACATGGTCGGCGTGTGCACGGAGCCGGTCACCGCACAGGTGATGATGACCTTGTCCTGGGATTTTTTCGCGGGTTTTTCCATGCTGGTCTCCTCGGTGAATCCGTTGCTCACAGATATTCCATATTGCCGTCCACGCTGATGGCCTGGCCGGTCACGTTGCGGGCTGCCGGCGAGCACAGGAAAAGCGCCATGGCTGCGACGTCCTCGGCCGTGACCATGCGGCGCAGGGAAATCTTGCGCAGGTATTCCTCGCGCATGGCCTCGGCGCTGATACCCGCGGCGGCGGCCCGCGCCCCGATCACGCCGCTCATGCGCTCACCCTCCACCGTGCCCGGCAAAATGGCATTGACGCGCACGCCCTGCGGCCCCAATTCGATGGCCAGCGATTTCATCAGGCCGACGATGGCCCATTTGGTCGCGGCATAAGGCGTGCGCAGCGCATACCCGAGCCGGCCCGCAACGGAGCTCATGGCCAATACGCAGGGATTGAGCTGCGATTTTTTCAGCAGCGGCACCGCGCGGCGTGCAAAGTAATATTGGCTGTTGAGATTGACGGAAACCGTGCGCTCCCAGCCTTCCACGTCCAGGTTTTCTATCGGCCCGGTGGGGCCGGCAATACCGGCGTTGTTCACCAGCACGTCGAGGCCGCCCAAGGTGGTTCGCACGTCGTCGAAAACCCGGTCCACGTCGCCGGGCACTGAAGCGTCGGCCACGCTGGAGGTCATGGAAGGGGCCTCGCTGGCCAGCCGCCGCAGCGCGGCCTGGTCTATATCGCAAACGTGCACGCGGGCGCCACTTTCGGCAAATGCCCGCGCCACCGTGGCGCCGATACCGCTGCCGCCGGCCGTGACCAATACCCGCAGGCCCACGGCCGGGCGCAGGGAATCCAAAATGCTCATGGAATAACCGTCCTTGTTTGGGCCCAAATTTCGATCAGGGGCCCGATATTCATGCCCAGCTCGCCAATACGGCGGGCGTGGTGCTTGGACGGCAGTTTGGTCGGCGTGCCGGCGGGAACCTATGTGGCCGGGCCACATCGTCCGCGCCCTATCCATGTGAGCACCGCACGCCGGGATAACCCTGAGCATGGCCCTGCTCGGTGCGGGAATACGGCGTGCGGCCTGGGGGCGATGCCCCGGCGGATGCCGCCGGCAGTGGCCCGGTGTGGGCTGACCATCGCCCGCGACGCTCAAGCGGGCCCGGCGTGCCGGGATACTGTCCGGGTTACGCAGTCGTCAGTAGGGAAGTGCGATGAAGCTTGCTGTCCAGAATCACGGTGCCGAGGACATGGTTCGGGATTTGGTCAAACTGCTGCATCGCGGTGCGCCGGCGGACGAATTCGCAAGCCGCCTGGCGCAGGTGGAAAAACTCCCCGCCGGCCTGCCCCAAAAATCCACGCTCGCGGAAATGGTCCGCATGGCCATGGCCATTCAAAACCGGCTCGATTTGCTGCAGCAGCGCGAACAGGGTATGCGGGCCGTGATCGAATCGGCCCAGGACTTGTCCAGCCACCTCGACTTGCCGGGTTTGCTGCGTGCCGTCGTTTCACGGGCCCGCAATCTCCTGGGCGCGCATTTGGCGTGGCTGTCGAGTTATGCCCCGGAGAAACATGAATTTCACGTGCTCGTCAATGACGGCGCCCTGCTCCAGGACACGACCCACATGGTGGCACGGGAACAAGCGGGCGTGGTCGGCGTCATCATGGCCACGCGCATGCCATTTTCAACACCCGACTATTTGCATGACAACCGGTTCACGCACGATCCGGAGCTGGACGCCACGCTGCGCGGCGAAGGCATTGTCGCGCTGGCGGGCGTACCCTTGATATGGAACGAGGAAATTGTTGGCCTGCTGTTCGTGGCCGACCGTTATCACCGCACTCATACAGCGCTCAATACCTCGATATTGAGCGCGCTGGCTGCCCATGCCGCCGTGGCCATCAAGAATGCCCGCGCCTTCGAGCAGGCGCAATCCGCCCTGGCCGAGGCGGGACGGGCCCGCCTGGAATTGGAGCGGCATATATTGAGCGTAAAATCGGCCGCGGAGGCGCACGAGAAAATGACGGCACTGCTGGCCCAGGGCGCCCCGTTGTCCGCGCTGTGCCAGGCACTGGCCCAATCTTTGAATGCCGGTGTGGTGGTCTGGGACGAAGGCGCCCAGGTCATCAGCCACGGGCGTGCGGCCGAATATCCAGGCAGCCAGGCCGGCGGGCATTTTGTGCTGCAGGGCGAGCACAGCCTGGAAATCACGCAGGCGCTGCGGCAAAGCCGCCTGGCCGGGCGTTCGCGGCAGGCTTACCAGTCCCAGGGAGAAACCTGCACCGTCATGGCCGTGGTGGGCGGCAACGACGTGCTGGGCTCGGTATTGCTGTTTCACCGGCAAATCCTGGACGAAACTGCCGTCAGCATTTTGGAGCGCAGCGCCAATCTGATGGCCATTGTCCTGCTGTCCCAGGAACGCAGCGAGGCGGTAAAAAGCCGGGACGTTTCCCAACTGCTGCGCTCCCTGGTTTCGCTGCGGCAGGACCCGCCGGCCTTGCTGCTCGACCAGGCCCGCAGATTCGGCCTGGACCTGGAACAGCCGGTTTGCCTGATCGCCATTGAAATGGACGAGACCAAGGCCGCCTATGCCGCCCGGCGGCTGCGGGCGCGGCCGGAGCTGGCCCATACCATATTTGATGAAATCGACGGCCTGCTCGTGATCTTGTGCGCCGCCACGCAGGCGCAGGACAAGCTGCGCACCCTCCAGGCGCTGGGCCAACCGGAATTTGGCAGAACGTACCGGGGCGTCATTTCCAAGCCCGTATCCAGTCCGCAAGGCGTTCCGGCGGTTTACGCCACGCTGAGGCGGGCAATGGCAGTATTGTCCCGTATTGGCGTCCAGGGCAGCATCATTGCCCAAAATGAAATGGCATTGTATTCAACGCTGTTTGAAACCCACGACCGCGAAAGCCTGGACAATTTCCTGGAGGCCACTTTGGGCCCGCTGTTATCGTATGACCAGAAGCGCGGCTCGGAACTCACCCGCACGCTGTTGACTTATTTTGACAACAACCAGAATGCGCGCACCACGGCACAGCGGCTGAAAATTCACGTCAATACCGTCCGCCAGCGGTTGGCGACAGTTGAAGAATTGGTCGGGCATTTAGGCCAGGCGACCCGGGCCCTGGAAATTCACATGGCGCTGCGGCTGTGGAATCTGGGTATTGCGCAGCCGCGCTGAAAAGACAGCGGCCCGTGCACCTTGCAGTGCGCGGGCCGCATCGGGATGCAGCGAAGGCGCCGGGCTCAGGCCGCGGCCATCTCGTCCTGTGCCAGCTTGCGCAGCGCGCTCAGGTCCAGCACGCGCACGTTGTAGCCGGCCACGTCGATGACGCCCTGCGTCATGAAGCTGCGCATCAGCCGCGAGAGCGTCTCCGGCGTGATGGCCAGTTGCGAGGCGATGTCGCGCTTGCGCTCGCGCAGCAGCACCTGCGCCTGCCCGGGCACTTCCGGCACGGGCGCGCAGCGCTGGTGCAGCCACGCGGCCAGGCGCGCCGGGGCGTCCTTGTGCATGAGCTCGTGGGTGTTGAGCGTGAGCGTGCGCACCTCGCGCGCCAGGGCCTGGATGAGCAGGCCGGCGAGGTTGGCGTCGTCGTCCAGCAGCGCGCTCAGCGCCGAGCGCGGCAGTTCCACCAGCGTGCAGTCGGAGACGGCCTGCGCGTCCAGCGAGTGCGTGCCGGAGAGCCAGGCCGAGGCCAGGTCCAGCCAGCCCGGCGCGTGCAGCATGCGCTCGATGCGGAACTGGCCGTCGGACGACTGGCGCAGGCCCAGGGCGGCGTCGCCCTCGACCAGCGCGACCAGCGTCTGCGCCGTGTCGCGCCGGGTGTAGATGAGCTGCCCGGCGGCGACGTTGCGCACCTGGGCGATGGCGTCCAGTGCCTGCGCCTCGGAGGTGCCGAGCGCGGGCGCGTCCAGCAGCGCAGCCCAATGGCGGCGCGAAGCCGCGGTACGGGAGGCCGCGCGCACGGCATTGCGGGCCAGGCCCGGCGTGACCAGCGAAGAAGCGGGAAGGGATGACATGGCCGTTGGATGCGGTCGTGGGGTTCTCGGGATTGGATGCATGGTCTCCCAGCCCTCGCGAGTCGGGCTTGCGTCAGATCAACCGCCCGGGGGGCGGGTGCGGCGCGACAATTCCGGCATGCGCAATACATCTTTTCCCGGATTGCACAGTCCGGCTGCCGGATTCGACGAGCCCTTCGAGGTGCTGTCGGCTTGCCACGACCGCGTGCGCCGCAGCCTGGACCTGCTGCAGCGCCTGGCCGCCCACGTGCGCGCGCACGGCGCCGACACCCAGGCCCGCGACGCCGCGCGCGACGTGGCGCGCTACTTCAACGTCGCCGCCCCCGCCCACCACGAGGACGAGGAGCGCCACGTCATCCCGCCGCTGCTGGGCAGCGCCGATGCGCGGCTGCGCGAGGCCGCGCAGCGCATGCTGGCCGACCACACGCGCATACGCGCGAGCTGGGCCGCGCTGGAGCCGCTGCTGCAGGCGCTGCAGGCCGGCGAAATGCCGCCGGGGCTGGACGCCGCGGCGCAGGACTTCGTGGACGTGCACGACGGCCACCTGGAGCTGGAGGACGGCCTGGCCTTCCCCGGCGCGCGCGACCTGCAGGCCGCCGCCCCCGACGCCGCGCAGCGGCGGCTGGACATGGGGCGCGACATGGCCGCGCGGCGCGGGGTGAAGCCCGCCTAGTTGAACCCTTCCGCGCAGGCCCGCGCCCGCCCAAGCGACTTGGCGCGATAGAGCTGCGCGTCCGCGCGCTTGAAAAGCTCGACACCGTCATGGCCGGGCTTGGGGCTGGCGGCGGCCAGGCCCAGGCTGATGGTCATCACGCCGTGCGGCGCGTCCGGGTGCGCGATGGCCAGGGCACGCACGCCCTCCTCCAGCGCGCGCGCCAAGTACAGAGCACCCTCGGCCGTGGTGCACGGCAGGATGCAGGCGAACTCCTCGCCGCCCCAGCGCGCGATCAGGTCCGCCGGGCGGCGCAAGCCGGCGTGCAACTGCTGCGCGACGCGGCGCAGGCACTCGTCACCGGCCTGGTGGCCGTGGCGGTCGTTGAAGCGCTTGAAGTGGTCCGCGTCGGCCAGCAGCAGCGCCAGCGTGCTGCCCTCGCGCTGCGCGCGGCGCCACTCCTGCTGGAAGCGCTCGTCGAAATGGCGGCGGTTGTAGACGCCGGTGAGGCCGTCCACCAGCGCCTGGTGGCGCAACTGGTCGGCCTGCAGCTTGAGCGACAGGTGCAAGCGCACCCGCGCACGCACCACGCCGGGGTGAAAGGGCTTGACGATGAAGTCCACCGCCCCCGCCTCCAGCGCCCGCATCTCGCATTGCGCGTCCTCGTAGGCGGTGACGAAGATCACCGGGATGTCGCGCGTGGCCGGGTCGGCCTTGAGCTGCGCGCACACGGCGTAGCCGTCCAGGTCGGCCAGGAACAGGTCCAGCAGCACCAGGTCCGGCCGCCGCTCGCGGCACAGGGCCACGGCCTGCGCACCCTGCGTGGCCATCAGCATCTGCCAGCCGCTGCCCAGGAACGCCTGGTGCAGCGCATGGATGTTGGCGGGCTGGTCGTCCACCAGCAGCAGCCGGGGCGGCGGCGCGTCCGGAGCCAGCCCCGGCAAGGGTAGGTTCAAGTCGTGGTTCATTCGGTCGCCAAGAGACGCCGGCAGTGTGCCAGCGCGGTCTGAAAGTCCAGGACGGCCATGGCCTCGTCCAGTTCCCGGCGCTGCGCCGCCGGCAACGCCAACTGCAGCCGCGCATGCGCCTGCAGCGCCGCCAGGTCGGACTGCGCCAGCAGCCCCAGCAGCTCGCGCAGCAGGCCCTGCGCCGATGCCGGCAACGGAAGGCTTGCGGCGGCCCCGGCCTCCTCGGCGTGGCCGTCCGCCCCCGCGGCAAGGCCTGCCGGGCTTGCCGCGCCGGCCCCGTCCGCAGGGCTGCCGTCCACAACGCCCGCCTCGCCCACAGCGGCCGTATCGCCCGCCTCACCCGCTTCGTGCACCCGGCCAGGCGCTTCGCTCAGCGCCGGCACAGGCACATCGCCGCCGTCCTGCGCCAGCCCCGGCTGCCCGCGGCCGGCCAGCGACGGCGCGTGCAGCGCCGCCTCGGCCAGCGTGTGCTCCACCGCCGCCTCCAGCGAAGCCAGCAGCGCCGCCGGCGCGTCCTCGCCGGCCAACAGGGGCCGCTCCAGCGCGTGGGCCGCCGCGGCCAGCCGCCGCGCGCCCAAGGTGCCGGCCAGGCTGCGGCAACGGTGCAGGGCTTGCGCGGCGGCATCGCGCTGGCCCTGTCCCAGCAGCGCGGCGCACTGCGGCAGCAGCGCCTCGAACTGCGCGCAGGCGTTGCCCAGCAGCCGTGCGTACAGGCCGGCGCGGCCCTGGAAGCGCTGCAGCGCGCCGTCCAGGTCCAGCGCGGGCAGCGCGGCCACGTCCGTGCCGGCGTCCATGCCATCGTCCGCGCCCGGTGCCGCCGCCGGCGCCGCCCCCTCCCGCCCCGTGTGCCGGCGCAGCACGGCCACGAGCTGCCGCAGCTCGAAGGGCTTGCCCACGTGGTCGTTCATGCCCGCGGCCAGGCTGGCGGCGCGGTCGGCCGGCGCGGCATTGGCCGTCATGGCGATGATGGGCAGCCGATCCAGCCCAAGCGCCTGCCGGATGCGGGCCGTGGCCGTGAAGCCGTCCATATCGGGCATCTGCAAGTCCATCAGCACGGCGTCGAACTGCCCGGCCGCCACCGCGGCCACGGCCTCCAGCCCCGTGGCCGCCAGCTCCACCAGCGCGCCCTCGCCGCGCAGCAGCTCCAGCGCCACCTCGCGGTTGTGCGGGTTGTCCTCGGCCACCAGCAGCCGCAGCCCCGCCAGCGCCTGTCCCGCGGCGCCCGCCGCGCGCTGCGCGCCGGACGCAGCGGGCGGCGGCAGCGCGGCCAGTTGCTCCGGGCGGGCCAGCGCCAGCTCCAGCCGGCAATGGAAACGGCTGCCCACGCCGGCGGCGCTGTCGAGCTGCAGCTCGCCGCCCATGAGCCGCACCAGGCGGCGCGAGATCGCCAAACCCAGACCCGTGCCGCCGAAGCGCCGCGTGATGGAGGCCTCGGCCTGCGTGAAGGGCTCAAAGAGCTGCGCCTGCTGCGACGGCGCAATGCCCAAACCCGTGTCGCGCACCGACAGCTCCACCTGCACCGAGCCGCCGCGGCGCTGCAGCAGCCGCAGCGCCACCTCCACCTCGCCCCCGGCCGTGAACTTCACCGCGTTGCCGCCCAGGTTCAGCAGCACCTGGCGCAGCCGCAGCGCATCGCCCACCAGCACCGGCGGCAGCGCCGGGTCCAGCGCCATGCGCAAGGCCACGGGCTTGCCCACCAGGCTGCCCTGCAGCAGCACCTGCAGCTCCTCGAACAACTGCGCCGGGCGGAAGGGCTGCGGCGCCAGCGTCAGCCGCCCGGCCTCGACCTTGGAGAGATCGAGGATGTCGTCCAGCAGCGCCAGCAACGAGCGCGCCGCGGCCTCGCTCTTGGCCGCGCGGTCGTCCTGCACGGGCGTGAGGCCGCCGCGGCGCAGCAGCGCCAGCATGCCCAGCACCGAGTTCATGGGCGTGCGTATCTCGTGGCTCATGTTGGCCAGGAAGGCCGACTTGGCGCTGGAAGCGGCCAGCGCCTGGTCGCGCGCGCGGCGCAGCGCCTGCTCGGCCCGCTTGCGCCGCGTGATGTCGGTGTGCGTGCCCGCCACCGTCAGCGGCCGGCCCTGCGCGTCGCGCGTGACCACGCGCCCGCGCGCCAGCATCCACACCCAGTGGCCCTCGCGGTGGCGCATGCGGATCTCGACGTCGTAGTAGCCCAGCTCGCCGGCGATGTGGCGCTCCAGCAGCGACAGCGCGCGCGCCGCGTCCTCGGGGTGCGTCAGGCGCAGCCAGGTCCGCTCGTCGGCCGGCAGCAGCTCCTGCAGCCGCCGGCCCAGCATGGAGGCCCAGCGCTCGTCGATGTGCAGCCGCCGGTCGCCCAGCGAGAACTCCCAGGTGCCCACGTCGGCGCCTTCGAGCACGTTGGCCAGCCGCAGCCGCTCGCGCTCCAGCGCGTGCTGCGCGCTGCGGTCGTGGCAGATGAGCATGAAGCTCTGCACCGCGCCGACGGCGTCGCGCACGGCCTGCAGCTCCAGCGCCACGGGGCGCGGCAAGCCGTCACGGTGGCGCAGTTGCAGCGACAGCTCGCGCCCGCTGGCAGGCGCCTCGCGCGCCAACGCGCGCAGCGCGGTGATGTCCTCCACCGAGCCCCCCAGCAGCTCCATGGGGGTGCGGCCCCGCGCCTCGTGCGGCAGGTAGCCGAAGAGCCGGGTGAAGCCCTCGTTGACCCATTCGATGCCGCAGGCGGCGTCGGTGATGAGCACGGCGTTGCTGGTGCGCTGCGCCACGCGCGCCAGGCGGTCGAGCTCGGCCGTCATGTGCCCGGCCAGCGCCAGCGCGCGGGCGCGCCCGCGCGCCAGCAGCCACATGGTGAAGGCCAGCAGCACGCTCAGCGCGGCGCCGCCCCCGCCCACCCACCAGGGCACGGCCAGGGCGGCGTCGGCGTCGAAGCGGGCGCTGCTGGCCACGCGCAGCTCCAGGACGCGCCCGCCCGCCTCCAGGCGTCGCGTGACGGCAAAGCGCGGCACGCGCGGCGGCTGCAGCCCGGCGTGCAGGTGCGGCGCGGGCGCACGGGTGCCGTCCAGCAGGTCGAAGTCGAGGTCGCCGCGCCCGGGCGAGGTCTGGGCGATGCCTGCCAGCAGCTCGTTCACCGACAGCGGCGCCAGCAGCACGCCGGCCAACTCCGCGCGGCGCCGCGGCTCGGACGCCGGCGCGGCGTCGCCCCGGTACAGCGGCAGCAGCAGCGACAGCGACAGCCGCGTGTCCCCGGGCAGCGCCAGTGCACCGGTGAGCGCCGGGCGCCCGTCGCGCAGCGAGCGCTCCAGGGCCTCGCGCAGCACGGGCTGCGCCGCCAGGTCCAGGCCCAGCAGCGGCTGCAGGGCCTGTCGCGGCTGCGCGTCGCGCACCACCAGCGGCACGGCGCCGTCCGCGGCGCCGGGGCCCAGGCGCCCACGCGGCAGCGCCAGCGCGTAGCCGCGCACGCCGCTTTCGAGCGCGCCCATGCGCGACTGCACTTCGACGAAGCGGGCAAAGGCCTGCTCGTCGGCATCCGGCCGCGCGGCAAACAGCGCCTGCAGGTCGATGAGGCCGTCGGCCGCGCGCTCCAGGCGCTGGCGGATGTCCTCCTCCAGCTCCGCCGCATGGCGGTCGAAGCGCTCCTGCAGCCGCAGGACCAGTCCGCGATGCAGCCACGCCGCCAGCAGCGCCGAGACCGCCAGCCCAATCACCAGCACGCCCAACGCCAGCAGCCGCGCGGGGCGCGGACGGGTCAGGCGTGCGGACAGGGGCAGGACGGAAAAGGGCATGGTTCACACGGGGCTGAAAACAGTCCGCCTGAGCGCCGGCTGCGGCCGCACTTCACCGCGACGGCGGCGCGGGCCGCCTGTGACAAGACATCGGCCGCTGCCGGCCGCAGCTTGAACGCATGCCCGCGATGATGCCGCGCCGCGCGGGCGCCATCCAAGCGCCGGGCGCTGTCCGCCACGCGTTGCGCGGTCTCCGGTGCGCGAGAACCCGGCCAGCCGGCGGGTTTCGCCCTGAGCCCGTTGGCGGGCTGAACCATTGACCGGATGCAATTCGGCTGCAGTTCGGTTGCAAAGCTGCTGCAGCTTGACTGCAACACGGCTGCAACCTGGCTGAAATTCGGCCTGCAAGGGGACCGAATGCCCGCGCGCGGGCGCGGCCTCACGATCGGCGATTCAAAGCGCCGGCCAGCCCAGCTCGTGCAGCGCCAGCCCCGCCACGCCGGGCTGGCACTGGAACAGCCGCCCCGACAGCGGGGCGTTGGACAGCGCCTCCAGCGGCACGCCGTCGCGCGCGCTGGTGACGTAGAGCGTGCCCAGCCCGCGGCCGCCGAAAGCCACGTCCGTCGGGCTGGGCACGGGCACGCCCAACACGCGGTCCACGCTGCCGTCCTCGGCAAAGCGCACCACGCTCCAGCCCTCGCGCAGCGCCGACCAGATGCCGCCCTCGGCATCCAGCGCCAGCCCCGACAGCCGCCCCGAGGCGCGCGGCACGGTGGTGAGCCGGCGCACGCCGCCGCCCGCCCCACTCAGGCCGCTCTCCTCCAGCCGGTACAAGGTGCCGGACTGCGGCGCCGCGGCGATGAGCCCGCCGCGCGCGTCCCAGGCCAGCGCCGAAGCGGGCTCGCCCAACTGCCAGCCGCCGGCCAGCTCGCCGCCCGGCGTGAGCTGCGCCACGCGCCAGCGCCCACCCTCGGCCACGCACACCCACAGCGAGCCGTCGCCGCGCACGCAGGCCGCCAGCAGCGCGCGCCGCGGCGCACCCGCGGGCCTGTCTCTTATACAC
>NZ_JAXOJX010000053.1:0-48680 GCF_034427735.1 Azohydromonas lata | reverse complement strand
GGGGCCGGTGGCGTCCTGGCCCGCGTCGCCGGCCTCCGCGGCCTGCGCGCTCACCGCCGCCCAGGCTGCGGCCTCCACGCGCCGCCTGGCCTCGGCCTGCTCGCGGTAGATCTGGTCGATGAGCGAGCGCAGCAGCACGATGTCCTCGTTCTGGTCCTGCGCCCGCGTGCTCATGACGATGGGCGACACCGCCTGCTCGTCGGACAGCGGCCGGTACACCACCTCGTCCGGCCGCAGCCGGCTCACGCCCGTGGGCACCACGCACACGCCCATGCCCGCGGCCACCAAGCCCAGCGCGGTTTGAATCTCCTGCACCTCGTGCACCGTGCCGGGCTCCAAACCCTGGTCGCGGAATAAGGACAAAACCTGGTCGGCGTAACTGGGTCGTGGAGATTTAGGGTAAACCAGAATATCCCGATGCGCCAACGCGGCCAACAGCAGCGGCATGTCAGGGATGGCCAGCTCATGCTCCATGGGTATGGCCACCACCAGACGCTCCATGCGCAGCACCTCGCGCTTGATGGCCGGGTCGTCCAGCTTCAGCCGGCCGAAGCCCACGTCCACGCGGCCGGCCTTGAGGGCCTCGGTCTGGTCCAGGGTGGACATCTCCACCAGGGAGAGCTCCGTCTGCGGCCGCGCCGCGCGGAACAGCCGCACCAGCCGCGGCAGCGCGCCGTACATGGTGGAGGCGACGAAACCGATCACCAGCCGCCGCTCCATGCGCGCGATGCGCCGCGTGGCCCGCTGCGCCTGCGCCGCCTGCTCCAGCAGCCGCGTCGCCTGCCCGTAGAAGAAGCGCCCGGCCTCGGTGAGCTTCAGCGGCCGCGACCCGCGCTCGAACAGCGGCGTGCCCAGCTCCTCCTCCAGGTCCTGGATCTGCCGGCTCAGGGGCGGCTGCGAGATGTGCAGCCGCTCCGCGGCCCGGGTGAAGTTCTGCTCGTCGGCCACGGCGACGAAGTAGCGCAGGTGACGCAGTTCCATTTTCATGCCTTCAAGGTATGAAAGCAGTCTAAAAGCGTCTTGGACTGGCGGCAAGCGGCTGCCTAATATTCACGGCATTCAAGGCAGACATTAAAAACCAAGCAGCCCGGGATATTTCCATCAGAAGGCTCGCCTGGATTTTCAAATCCGCCTCTCAACTGTTTGGCCAAGCCATGGGGATATTCCCCCGAGGGGTGGTCATGGAAATGGCGCAAGCCGCCGGGAATTGAAATGAGCTCTCAACTCAGTATTGTTTCGGTCGAGACGCTGCTGGTGGACGTGCCCACCATCCGGGCCCACAAGCTCTCCGTGGCGACCATGAACCACCAGACGCTGGTGCTGGTGCGCATCACGGCCAGCGACGGCATCGTGAGCTGGGGCGAAGGCACGACCATAGGCGGCCTGGCCTACGGCGAGGAGAGCCCGCAGAGCATCAAGGTCAACGTCGACACCTACGTCGCGCCCCTGCTCGTGGGCGAGGACCCGCGCGCCGTGGCGCGGCTGATGGCGCAGGTGAACCAGCGCATCCAGGGCAACCGCTTCGCCAAGTGCGCGGTGGAAACCGCGCTGTACGACGGCCAGGCCAAGCGGCTGGGCGTGCCGCTGAGCGAGCTGTTCGGCGGCCGGGTGCGCGAGAGCATTCCCGTGGCCTGGACGCTGGCCAGCGGCGACACCCGGCGCGACATCGCCGAGGCCGAGCGCATGCTGGAGCTGCGCCGCCACAACGTCTTCAAGCTCAAGATCGGCCTGCGCAGCGTCAAGGACGACGTGGCCCACGTGGCCGCCATCAAGCGGGCGCTGGGCGACATGGCCAGCGTGCGCATCGACGCCAACCAGGCCTGGTCGGTGACCGAGGCGCTCGAAGGCCTGCGCATGCTGGCCGACGCGGGCATCGACATGGCCGAGCAGCCCATCGCCGCGCACGACAAGCTGGGCCTGCGCCGGCTCACGCAGGCCAACATCCTGCCGGTGATGGCCGACGAGGCGCTGCACGGCCCGCGCGACGCCTTCGAGGTCGCCAGCACGCAGGCGGCCGACATCTTCGCCGTGAAGATCAACCAGTCCGGCGGCCTGCGCGGCGCGGCGCAGGTGGCGGGCATCGCCCAGGCCGCGGGCATCGCGCTCTACGGCGGCACCATGCTCGAAGGCGCCGTGGGCACCCTGGCCTCGGCCCAGGTGTTCTCCACCTTCCACGACCTGGCCTGGGGCACCGAGCTGTTCGGCCCGCTGCTGCTGACCGAGGAAATCCTCGTCGAGCCCCTGCCCTACCGCGATTTCTCGCTGCAGTTGCCCACGCGCCCCGGCCTGGGGATCGAGATCGACGAAGCCAAGCTCGCGCGGCTGTGCCGCGACCGCTGAGCAGGTCTTCCTTCAGGCCCCACCGACCCTTTTCAAACCCGGCCTCCCGAGCCGACACCGCCCACCCTTGCTCATTGCAAGCACCCCACGAGGAGACATCCATGGACAAGAAGACGATTGACGCACTGATGACCCGCTTCGAGACGACCGGCGTCGTCGGCGAGGGCAACCCCCGCACCAAGGCCATCGTCGGCCGCCTGGTGCGCGACCTGATGCTGGCCATCGAGGAGCTGGACATCAGCGCCGCAGAGTTCTGGGCTGGCCTGAACTTCCTGAGCGAAGCCGGCCGCAACAACGAGATGGGCCTGATCGCCCCCGGCATCGGCATCGAGCACTTCCTGGACCTGCGCATGGACGAGGCCGAGGCCCGCGCCGGCCTGAAGGGCGGCACGCCGCGCACCATCGAGGGCCCGCTGTACGTGGCCGGCGCCCCCGTGGTGCAGGGCGAGGCGCGCATGGACGACGGCCAGTCGCCCGGCGAGGTGGTGGTCATGGAAGGCACGGTGCGCGGCACCGACGGCCAGCCCATCGCCGGCGCCAAGGTGGAGGCGTGGCATGCCAACCACCTGGGCAACTACTCCTTCTTCGACAAGACGCAAAGCGCCTTCAACCTGCGCCGCACCATCGTCACCGACGCCCAGGGCCGCTACAAGTTCCGCAGCATCATGCCCGTGGGCTACAGCTGCCCTCCCGGCGGCTCCACCGAACGCTTGCTCACGCAACTGGGCCGCCACGGCCACCGCCCCGCGCACATCCACTTCTTCGTGAGCGCGCCGGGCCACCGCAAGCTCACCACGCAGATCAACATCGAGAACGATCCGCACCTGTGGGACGACTTCGCCTTCGGCACCCGCCAGGGCCTGGTGCCGCCCGTGCACACCAACAACGACGCGGCCGCCATGCAGGCGCTGGGCGTGGACAAGCCCTTCTACGAGATCAAGTTCGATTTCACCCTGCATGCCGAGCAGGCCGGCGCCCCGGCGACCGATTTCGCCCGCCCCCGCGCCGCGGCCTGACCAGGCCCCCCGCCTTCCGCTGAAAAGAGGCTGACTGTTCACCCGGGCGCGCCGCCAGGCGGCCCGGGCTGGGCGAAGCCTTGCCCGACTTTCATTGCCCGCGGCTCCGTGCGGGCCTGGAGACAAGCATGAGCACTTCCGCACCCCTCGCCGACGTCAAGAAGCGCCTGGCCGGCATGCTGGTGGAGGACGCCGACCGGCACGTCTACCGCCTGCACCGCAGCGCCTTCACCGACGAAACCCTGTTCGACCTGGAGATGAAGCACATCTTCGAGGGCAACTGGATCTACCTGGCCCACGAGAGCCAGATCCCCAACCCCAACGACTACCTGACGACGACCATCGGCCGCCAGCCCATCGTCATCACGCGCAACAAGGCCGGCGAGCTCAACGCCATCATCAACGCCTGCTCGCACCGCGGCGCCACGCTGTGCCGCCACAAGAAGGGCAACAAGGCCAGTTTTACTTGCACCTTCCACGGCTGGACGTTCAACAACTCGGGCAAGCTGCTCAAGGTGAAGGATGCGAACGGGGCGGGCTACCCCGACACCTTCAACAAGGACGGCAGCCACGACCTGAAAAAGGTTGCGCGCTTCGAGAGCTACCGCGGCTTCCTGTTCGGCAGCCTGAACCCCGACGTGCCCCCGCTCACCGAGTTCCTGGGCGAGTCCACCAAGATCATCGACATGATCGTGGACCAGTCGCCTGAAGGGCTGGAAGTGCTGCGCGGCTCCTCCACTTACACCTTCGACGGCAACTGGAAGCTGCAGGCCGAGAACGGCGCCGACGGCTACCACGTCAGCTCCGTGCACTGGAACTACGCGGCCACCACCAACCAGCGCAAGCTGGCCGCCGCGGGCGACAACATCAAGGCCATGGACGCGGGCAGCTGGGCCAAGCAAGGCGGCGGCTTCTACTCCTTCGAGCACGGCCACATGCTGCTGTGGACCAAGTGGGCCAACCCCGAAGACCGGCCCGCCTACCCGATCCGTGACCAGCTCGCCGCGCAGCACGGCGCGGCCAAGGCCGACTGGATGATCGGCCACTCGCGCAACCTGTGCCTCTACCCCAACGTCTACCTGATGGACCAGTTCAGCTCGCAGATCCGCGTGCTGCGCCCCATCGCCGTGGACAAGACCGAGGTCACCATCTATTGCATCGCCCCCAAGGGCGAGTCGGCCGAGGCGCGCGCGCGCCGCATCCGCCAGTACGAGGACTTCTTCAACGCCACCGGCATGGCCACGCCTGACGACCTGGAGGAGTTCCGCGCCTGCCAGCAGGGCTACGCCGGCATCGCACTGGAGTGGAACGACATGTGCCGCGGCGCCAAGCAGTGGGTGCAGGGCCCGGACGACGCCGCCAAGGAAATCGGCCTGAACCCCACGCTCTCCGGCGTGAAGACCGAGGACGAGGGCCTCTACACCGAGCAGCACCGCTACTGGCTGCAGACCATGCAGCGCGCCGTCGAGACCGAGGAGGCCCGCGAGGCCGCCGGCGTCGAGCACGTCGTGTGCGGCCACCAGCACGCCTGCGACCACGCCTGAGGGAGAAGCCGACATGATGACCATTGAACAAGTCCAGGCCTTCCTGTTCCGCGAAGCCCGGCTGCTGGACGACAAGCAGTGGGACGAGTGGCTCACCTGCTACCACCCCGACGCCGAATTCTGGATGCCCGCGTGGGACGACGACGACGAGCTCACCCGCGACCCGCAGCGCGAGATCTCGCTGATCTACTACCCCAACCGCGGCGGCCTGGAAGACCGGGTGTTCCGCATCAAGACCGAGCGCTCGGCCGCCAGCACGCCGGACCCGCGCACGGGGCACAACATCCACAACGTGGAGATCGTGTCGCAGCAGGGCGAGCAGCTGGTGGTGCGCTTCAACTGGCACACGCTGAGCTACCGCTACCACACGACGGACAGCTACTTCGGCACCAGCCACTACACGCTGGACCTGACCAGCGGCCAGCCGCTGATCAAGCGCAAGGTCGTGGTCCTGAAGAACGACTACATCCACCACGTGGTGGACGTCTATCACATCTGAGACAGCGGCCCGCGAAAAGTGCCTGCCCGGCGGGCACTTTTCGTCAAGGCCACGCACAGGAGACAAGCCATGCCCCACCAGATTGCCCTCCAGTTCGAGGACGGCCTCACCCGCTTCATCGAGGCCAACCCGTCCGAAACCGTGGCCGACGCCGCCTACCGCCAAGGCGTCAACATCCCGCTGGACTGCCGCGACGGCGCCTGCGGCACCTGCAAATGCTTCGCGGAGGCCGGCCGCTACGAGATGGGCGAGTACATCGAGGACGCGCTCAGCGAGGACGAGGCCGCCCAAGGTTTCGTGCTCACCTGCCAGATGCGCGCCCAAAGCGACTGCGTGGTGCGCGTGCCCGCCTCCTCGGCCGTGTGCCGCACGCAGCAGGCCTCGTTCGATGCCGCCATCAGCGAGGTGCGCCAGCTCTCGCCCAGCACCATATCGCTGACGGTGCAGGGCGAGTCGCTGAACAAGCTGGCCTTCCTGCCCGGCCAGTACGTGAACCTGCAGGTGCCCGGCAGCGCCGCCACGCGCGCCTACTCGTTCAGCTCGCTGCCCAAGGGCGGATCCGTGTCCTTCCTCATCCGCAACGTCCCCGGCGGGCTGATGAGCAGCTTCCTCACCAGCCTGGCCAAGGAGGGCGACCGCATGACGCTCACCGGCCCGCTGGGAAGCTTTTACCTGCGCGACATCCAGCGGCCGCTGCTGCTGCTGGCCGGCGGCACGGGCCTGGCGCCCTTCACCGCCATGCTGGAGAAGATCGCGGCCGAGGGCAGCGCGCATCCGCTGCACCTGATCTACGGCGTGACGAACGACGCCGACCTGGTGGAGATGGACAAGCTGCAGGACTTTGCCGCGCGCATCCCCAACTTCACCTTCAGCGCCTGCGTGGCCAGCGCCGAGAGCGCCTGGCCGCGCAAGGGCTACGTGACGCAACACATCGAGCCGGCGCACCTGCACGACGGCGAAGTGGACATCTATCTTTGCGGCCCGCCGCCCATGGTGGAGGCGGTGAGCCGGTTTGTTCGCGAGCAAGGCATAGAGCCCGCGAATTTCTACTTCGAAAAGTTCGCGGCCAGCGCCTGAGGAGAACACGACCATGAGCCAACGTTTCAAGGACAAGGTGGCCGTCGTCACCGGCGCGGCCCAGGGCATAGGCCGCCGCGTGGTGGAGCGCATGCTGGAGGAAGGCGCCCGCGTGGCGGCGGTGGACCGCTCGGAGCTGGTGCACGAGCTGGCCTCGCTGCCCAACGCGGCCGAGCGGCTGCTCACGCTCACGGCCGACCTGGAGCGCAACGCCGATGCCGAGCGCGTGATGGCCGACACCGTGGCGCGCTTCGGCCGGCTGGACGTGCTGGTCAACAACGTGGGCGGCACGATTTGGGCCAAGCCCTTCGAGCACTACCGCGAGCACGAGATCGAGGCCGAGGTGCGACGCTCGCTCTTCCCCACGCTGTGGTGCTGCCACGCGGCGCTGCCGCAGATGATCGAGCAGGGCAGCGGTTCCATCGTCAACGTCTCGTCGATTGCCACGCGCGGCGTCAACCGCGTGCCCTATGGCGCGGCCAAGGGCGGCGTCAACGCGCTCACGGCCTGCCTGGCCTTCGAGAACGCGCAGCGCGGCATACGCGTCAACGCCACCGCGCCGGGCGGTACCGAGGCACCGCCGCGGCGCATTCCGCGCAACGCGCAGCAGCCCACCGAGCAGGAAAAGGCCTGGTACCAGCAGATCGTGGACCAGACCGTGCAGTCCAGCTTGATGAAGCGCTACGGGACGATCGAGGAGCAGGTGGGCGCCATCCTGTTCCTGGCCTCCGACGAGGCGGCCTACATCACCGGCGTGACGCTGCCCGTGGGCGGCGGCGACCTGGGCTGACGCGCCCGGCGACAGGTCCCTTCCCGGGCGCCAGCCGGCGCCCGGCCCGCGCAAGGCGGGCCACCGGAGCGGCCGCAGAGCCGCCGTCCACATCGAATTCCTAGGAGACTCCCATGAGACACATCGACGTCCACCAGGTGGCCGACGAGGCCCGCTTCAACCGCTTCCACGGCCTCGTGCTGTTCTGGTGCGCGCTCATCATCATCTTTGACGGCTACGACCTGGCCGTGGCCGGCATCGCGCTGCCGTCCATCATGAAGGAGATGGGTGTGGACCCGACGCGCGCGGGCTTCATGGTCAGCTCGGCCCTCTTCGGCATGATGTTCGGCGCCATTTTCCTGGGCACCATCGCCGACCGCATTGGGCGGCGCTGGGCCATTGCCATCTGCATCGCGCTCTTCAGCGTGTTCACGGCGGCGGCCGGCACGACCAGCGACCCGGTGATGTTCAGCGCCACGCGCTTCCTCGCCGGCCTGGGCATAGGCGGCGTGATGCCCAACGTGGTGGCGCAGATGACGGAGTACGCGCCCAGGCGGCTGCGCGCCACGCTGGTGACGCTGATGTTCAGCGGCTACGCGGTGGGCGGCATGCTCGCGGCGCTGCTGGGCAAGGGCTTGATTGAAAGCTACGGCTGGCAGTCGGTGTTCGTGGCGGCGGTGCTGCCGGTGGCGCTGATCCCGTTCATCCTGCGCTCGCTGCCGGAGTCCATGCCTTTCCTGCTCAAGACGGGTCGGCATGAGGAGCTCAAGGCCATCGTGGCGCGGCTGGAGCCGTCGCTGCGGCCCACGCAGGCTGACCGCTTCGCGATGCCTGAGGCCGCCCGTGCCGGCAGCGCGCCGGTGCGCGACCTGTTCCAGGAAGGGCGCGGCTTCAGCACGGCGATGTTCTGGGTGGCCTTCTTCATGTGCCTGTTCATGGTCTACGCCCTGAGCTCCTGGCTCACCAAGCTGATGGCCGGCGCCGGCTACAGCCTGGGCTCGGCGCTGACCTTCGTCCTGACGCTGAACTTCGGCGCGGTCATAGGCGCCGTGGGCGGCGGCTGGCTGGCCGACCGTTTCCACATCAAGTGGGTGCTGTGCTCCATGTACGTGCTGGCGGCCGTGTCCATCACGCTGCTGGGCACGCCGCTGCCGACGTGGGCGCTGTTCGTGGTGGTGGGCCTGGCCGGCGCCTCGACCATAGGCACGCAGATCGTGACCTATGCCTACGCGGGGCAGTTCTACCCGACGGCCATCCGGTCCACGGGCATTGGCGTGGCGTCCGGCGTGGGCCGCAGCGGGGCCATCCTGGCGCCCATCGTGATCGGCTCGCTGGTGAGCATGGCGCTGCCGCTGCAGCAGAACTTCGTAGCCATCGCCATCCCGGCGGTGATCGCGGCGGTGGCGGTGGCCATGATCCGCCACGGCCGCTCGGCTTCGGCGCGGCAGCCTGCCGCAGAGCCCGTGGCCAATACCCGTGCGGTGGCCGCCGGCAACAACGCCTGATCGGCCTGGCCTGGAAACATTCACCGCAGCGCTTGAATATTCAGGACATCAGGGCGGCGGGCCCTGGAGAAGCCTGAAATTCAAGCCGCGGCGGGTTCAAAAGGCTTTTTGAATTCGTCTCCGTGCGATGGCGCCGCCGTAAGGCGCTTTCTTGCCCGACGCTGCCCAGCCCTGCGCACCAACGCAAGGCTGGGCGGGGTCGGGATTTTTTTTTCTCAGCCCAGCAGTTTGCGGTACTGCAGGAAACCCGATTTGTCGGCGATGCGGTCATAGAGCTTCATCGCGTTCTCGTTGGTTTCGTGCGTGAGCCAGTACACGCGCGCGGCGCCCGCCGCGGCGGCCTGGGCATACACGTGCTCGATCAGCGCCCGGCCGATGCCCTGGCCGCGCCTGTCTTCGGCAGCGTACAAATCCTGCAGATAACAGTAATTGCCCGTGGTCCAGCAACTGCGGTGGTCGATGAAATGGACCAGGCCGACCAACCGGCCTTCGTCCTCGGCCACGGCGCAGTGCATGGGCTCGGCGGCGTCGTGGAAGCGCGCCCAGGTCTGGTCCGTCACCGCCTGGGGAATATCGGATTTGTAAAACCGTTGGTAGGCCTGCCACAGCGGCAGCCATTGCTCGTAGTCGCGGGGTTCGGCGGCGCGGATCAGCATGGGGTTTCCTCGTTCAAAAGGCCGCGAATTACAACATACACGAGTAAGCACTTTCCCAAGCACACCACGCCGGCCTGCGATTTCCCGGTTCCAAGCCTGGTGCACTGGGCAGCGTCAGGACAGTGAAAGCCATTGGGAGGTGAATTCCAGAATTCAGCCGAGCCATCAAGGCGGCGGGGAACAAATCCGGTGCTGTATTTGTCTGGATGCATCGTGTATGTGTCGTGCAAATGCACATGAGCGGCTCAAGCTGTTTTGAAAAAATGCAGCCGCCGTATTTGCCCGTGAGCCGCGCTTGCGCGCGGCGCTGTTGTGGCAGGCCTACGTTTGAAATGGCCGGCGTGGCGGCGGCCGACAATGCGGCTACCGAAGTGAGTTCGAAAACGGAATTTCGCCATGCTTGCCCCGCTGCCCGCCGGACCCCTGGACATCGTGGGCGACATCCATGGCGAGCACGACGCACTGTGCGCACTGCTGGCGGCGCTGGGGTATGACGAGGCGGGCATGCACCCGCAAGGCCGGCGCCTGGTGTTCGTGGGCGACCTGTGCGACCGCGGGCCGGACAGCCCGGGCGTCGTGCGCCGCGTGCGCGAGCTGGTGCGCGCCGGCCGCGCCCATGCCGTGCTGGGCAACCACGAGCTGAACCTGCTGCGCGGCGAGCGCAAGCAGGGCAGCGACTGGTTCTGGAACGAGGGCGCGCACCGCGACGAGCGTTTCCGTCCCTACGCCACCCTCGGCGGCGAGGCCGAGCGTGCCGAGGTACTGGCCTTCTTCGAGGAATTACCACTGGGCCTGGAGCGCGACGACCTGCGCGTGGCGCATGCCGCCTGGCACGCGCCCTCGGTGGCGCGGCTGAAGGCGCTTTCCAACGGGGACGGCCTGGGAGCGCTGTTCGAGCGGCTGGACGACGAGGCCGGCGCCCTGCTGTTGGGCGAAGGCTGGCGCGCGGCGGCCCGCGCCGAGAAGGCGCCCTGGCGCCATCACTTGGGCGACCCCACCGCGCCCGTGCCCATGCTGGAGGCCGTGGCCCATTGCGACGAGGCGCGCCAGCACCTGAACCCGCTGCGCGTGCTCACGCTGGGCCTGGAGCGGCGGGCCGAGGCGCCCTTCTTCCACAACGGGCAGTGGCGCTTCACCGAGCGCGTGCGCTGGTGGCAGGACTACGCCGAGGACACGCCCGTGGTCGTGGGCCATTTCTGGCGCCATTTCCCCCCGCTGCAGCGCGCGCACTTGGGCCGTGGCGGCCCGGACCTGTTCAGCGACGTGCCGCACCACGCCTGGCTGGGCCCACGCGGCAAGGTGTTTTGCGTGGATTACGCCGTGGGCGGCCGCTGGCTGGAGCGCCGCGGCGAGGTGCCCGCCGGCTACACCCGGCTGGCCGCCCTGCGCTGGCCGGAGCGCACGCTGGTGCTGGAAGACGGCAGCACGCTGGCGACCACGGCGTTCGACAGCAGCCCCTGCGCCGAAGCGGCGCAGTAAATCAATAGCCCGATATTATTTTTGGATTTAAAACTCCGAAAAATCCTTCAAATCGGACCCGGCCTGGTCGCTGGGCAATTTGCTGGGCGAATCCAGGTACCTGTCCAGGATTTCGAAAAACCGGTCATAAAACCGCGGCGCGGTGACGGTTTCGCTGGCGACTTTCACCATGGAATCCGTGCCCGTGGAAAACGGCAGCGACAGCGAGCCCAGCGCGCCCACGCCCACGCTGGCGGAGTTGCTGCTTTTCTTGAGCTCGTAGTGCTCCTGCACGGCGCTCACGAACACCACGGCGCGGTGCTCGGCATCGGCGCGCGCGGCCTCGGTGCACACCACGCGGATCTCCATTTCCACATGGTGGCCGCTGGGCATCTGGAAATTCTTGCGGCCGCGCATTTCCGTGGGCTGCACGGTGGCCACCACGTAACCCTGGCTCAGCAGCGCCTGGCGCGAGGCCTCGCACGCATTGGCCGGCTCCACGGCCACGGTGCGCGAAAAACGGTCGGTCGCGTCGAAATTCTCGACCAGCTTGCCGCTGGGCGGTTTCATGGAGCCGCAGCCCGCGAGCTGCAGCAGCAATAAAGCGGCAACAAATACTTTTGCCGCCGGAAATTGGGATAACCAACGCATGCCGGGATTATCCCGGAAGGCCTGAATGTCCCCCTATCACGCTGCGGCGCCCGGCGGCGCCAGCCCCCGCGCGGCCTCGCCCATGAGCGCGCGCAGCCAGCGGTGCGCGGGCGCGGCCTGCGAGCGCTCGTGCCAGAGCTGGTAGAAGCGCATGGCCGGAAAGTCGAAGGGCGCGGGGACGATGGCCAGCGGCAGCAGCCCCGCGTAGTGCGCGGCGAAGTGCCGCGCGGTGGTGAAGACCAGGTCCGTCTCCACCAGCAGTTGCGGCGCCAGCTCGAAGTACGGCACCGCCACGCGCGCGTCCCGCGACAGGCGCAGCCCCGCCAAGTGCGTCTCCACCAGCCCGCGCTGCGCGGCCGAGTACGGCAGCGGCACCAGGTGGCGCGCGGCCAGGTACTGCTCGCGCGTGAAGCCGCCGGCCGCGCGCGGGTGGCGGCGGCTCACCAGGCACACGACCTCGTCTTCCAGCAGCAGCGACAGGTGCAGCGAGGGCGGCGGGCTGGGCCAGTTGCCGATGACCAGGTCCAGCTCGCCCTGCGCCAGCGCCTGCTCCACGTCCACCGACGCACCCAGCGGCCGCACCTCCAGCCGCGCGCGCGGCGCCTCGCGGCAAAAGCGCGCGACCACGGCGGCCAGGAAGGGCGCGGCCATGAAGTCCGGCGAGCCGATGCGAAACGTGGCCTGGCTGGCCCCGGGGTCGAAGTGCTCGGGGCCGGACAGCATGGCGTCCATCTCGCCCAACGCGCGCCGGGCCTGCTCGCGCAGCAGCAGCGCGCGCTCGGTGGGCGCCATGCCGCCCTTCTCGCGCACGAGCAGCGGATCGTTGAAGAGCTCGCGCAGCCGCTTGAGCGCCGTGCTCACCGCCGGCTGCGACTGCCCAAGCCGTATGGCCGCGCGCGAGACGTTGCGCTCGTTGACCAGCGTCACCAGCACGCGCAGCAGGTGGCTGTCCAGGGGATCGCGGTTCATGGCGGCAGGCGACCCTTTATTCGGTTTTCCGAATGGCGCTTATAGCAGCGCCCGTGCGCCGTGCCGCGCCCGCGCCGGGACACTGCGCCCACTGCGGACACACCCCCTTGTCCCTGAACCGGCGAGCGGCGCGACGCGCCCGCCGCCTTCCACCACCGACCACCGGCCGCAACGCCCCCGCGGCCCAGGAGACCGGCCCATGACCACCGCAACCCGCGTTGCGCCCGCCTGCGCGGCACCCCTGGCCGCCCCCGGCGAGCTCGACGGCATCTACCGCAAGATCCTCAAGCGGCTCATCCCATTCCTCATGGTGCTGTGGGTGCTGGCGTGGATAGACCGCGTCAACATCGGCTTCGTCAAGCTCACCATGCTGGACGACCTGAAGTGGAGCGAGGCCATCTACGGCTTGGGCGCCGGCATCTTCTTCCTCGGCTACTTCTTCTTCGAGGTGCCCAGCAACCTGCTGCTGCAGAAGATAGGTGCCAAGAAGACCATCATGCGCATCACCATCGGCTGGGGCCTCACCAGCATCGCCATGATGTTCGTGACCACGCCGGGGATGTTCTATTTCCTGCGCTTCCTGCTGGGCGTGTTCGAAGCCGGCTTCTACCCCGGGATCATTCTTTATCTGACCTACTGGTTCCCGGACCAGCGCCGCGCCAAGGCCTTCGGCCTCTTCATGTCGGCGTCGGCCCTGGCGGGCGTGATCGGCGGGCCGCTGGCCGGCACCATCATGACCACGCTCAACGGCGTCAACGGGTGGCAAGGGTGGCAGTGGGTGTTCCTGCTGGAAGGCATCCCGTCCGTCATCGCCGGCGTGGTGACCTGGTTCTACCTGACCGACAAGCCGTCCCAGGCGGCCTGGCTCACGCAGCGCGAACGCACGCTGGTGCAGGCCGACCTGGAGCGCGACCAGCGCGCCCTGGGCCATCGCGAGCACAGCCTGCTGGCCTCGCTCAAGGATGGGCGCATCTGGCTGCTCATCCTGGTCTTCTTCTGCATCATCGCGGCCAACTCCTCGCTGACCTTCTACGGGCCGACGCTGGTCAAGGAAGTGGGCTTCACCAGCCCGGCGGCGGTGGGCTGGATCATGTCCGTGGCCTATCTCTTCGGCGCGGCGGGGATGATCCTCAACGGCGCCCACTCCGACCGCCACCAGGAAGCCCGGCTGCACTGCGGCCTGGCCGCCGCGCTGGGTGCGGCCTCGCTGCTGGCCGTGGCGCTGCTGCTGCCCTTGGGCGCGCTGCCCACGCTGGTGGCGCTGACGCTGGCCATCGTGGGCACCATGAGCGCCATCCCCGTGTTCTGGCAAATGCCCAACCGCGTGCTGGCCGGCTCGGCTGCGGCCGGCGGCCTGGCCCTCATCAACTCGGTGGCCAACCTCGCGGGCTTCGGCGCGCCTTACATGCTGGGCCTCATCAAGACCTCCACCGGCAGCCTCACCACCGGGCTGTACGTGGTGGCGGCCGTCGAGATCTGCGCCACGGCGCTCATCCTGGCCTTCGTCCCGCGCCTGTCGCGCGCCCCGCTGCCGGCCGCGCAGCCCGCGCACTGAAAGCACCCCGGTTTCACCCTCAACCTCCCGACGCCATGACGACCCTGACCACGCCCCTGTCGCTGAACGACATCAACGCCCTGGACCGCGACGCCTTCGTCGCCGCGCTGGGCCGCAGCTTCGAGCACTCGCCCTGGGTGGCCGAAGGCGCCTGGTCCGCGCGGCCCTTTCGCAGCGTGGAGCAGCTCCACGCGGCCCTGATGGACGTGGTGCGCCAGGCGCCGCGCGAGCGCCAGCTCGCCTTCCTGCGCGCCCACCCCGAGCTCGCCGGCCGCGAGGCGCAGGCCGGCACCATGACGGACGAATCCGTCGCCGAGCAGTCCAGCGCCGGCCTCGACGCGCTGAGCCGCGAGGAGTTCCAGCGCCTGAACGCGCTCAACGGCGCCTACCGCGAGCGCCACGGCTTTCCCTTCATCATCGCGGCGCGGCGCCACGGCAAGGCGCAGATCCTGGCCGAGCTGCAGCGGCGCACGCAGCGCGACAGCGAGCAGGAGCTGCACGAAGCCCTGGCGCAGATCGCCGACATCAGCCGCCTGCGCGTGGACGCGCTGGCCCGCGCCGCTTGAGAGTCCGGGAGCACGCCATGCCCACCCTGATCCAAGACCCGGCGGCGCGCCGCCGCTTCCTGCGCACCGGCCTGGCCCTGGGCGGCGCCGCGCTGCCCGCGCTGGGCGCGGCAGCCGCCGAGTCGCCGGCCGGCCTCACCGCCGCCCCGCGCTCCCAGGCCGGCGCCCCGCCGCGCCTGACCGTGCACGCCATTGACGGCTACCACGGCGCCACCGGCGCGGGGCTGCTGATGACGCTCTCCCGCTTCGAGGACGGCAAGGGCTGGCAGCCGCTCGCCACCGCCCGCACCGTGGCCGGCGGCCGCACCGCGCAGCCGCTGCTCGAAGGCGAGGCCTACCGCGCCGGCCGCTACGAGCTGCTGCTGCACTTGGGCGACTATTTCAAGGCGCTGGGCGCGAAGCAGGCGCAGCCGGCCTTCCTGTCCGAAGTGCCGCTGCGCTTCGTGGTGCGCGACGCGGCCGAGCGCGTGCACCTGCCCGTGCTGTTCTCGCCCTGGGGCTACTCGTACTACCGCGGCAGTTGAAGTCGGCGCCACCCACAACCCACAGAAGGAGACACCCCATGGCCGGCATTTCCACCCATGTGCTCGACAACCACGGCGGCCGCCCGGGCGCGGGCATGCGCATCGATTTCTCCATGCGGCGCGACGGGCGCTGGCAGCTCGTCAAGACGCTGCGCACCAACGCCGACGGCCGCACCGACGAGCCGGTGCTCAGCGCCGACGCCGCCCAACCCGGCGAGTACGAGCTGAGCTTCCACGTGGCCGAGTTCTACGAGCGCCAGGGCCAGCGCGCGGACGAGGCCCTGTTCGTGGACCAGACCGTGCCCGTGCGCTTTGCCATCGCCGACGTCCAGCAGCACTACCACGTACCGCTGCTGTGCACGCCCTGGAGCGCCTCCACCTACCGCGGCAGTTGAAAGGACTTCGCCCAATGACCCTGGACGACACCACCGCCATGCAGCGCGCCATCGCCGCCTCGCGCCGCGCGCTGGCCGCGGGCAACCGGCCCTACGGCGCCGTGCTGCTCTCCCCCGAAGGCCGCCTGCTGCACGAAGCCTGCAACCGCCAGGAGACAGACGCCGACGACACCGCCCACGCCGAGCTGGTGCTGGTGCGCGAGGCGCAGGCCCGCCTGGGCCGCGACGCGCTGCGCGGCGCCACCGTGTTCGCCAGCGGCGAGCCCTGCGCCATGTGCGCGGGCGCGATGTTCTGGACCGGCGTGCGCCGCATCGTGTGGGCCGCCTCCAACCCGCTCATGGCCGAGCTGTTGGGCGGAGAGCTGCTGCCCGCGTGCTGCGCCGACGTGCTGGCGGGCAGCCGGCCGCCCGTGCTTGTGGAAGGGCCGCTGCTGGAGCGGGAAGCGGCCGAGGTGCTGCGCCAGGCGCGGCCGGCCTCTTGAGCGGGCCGCGCGCCCAACCCCGGCCCCCGCGGCAGCGCCTCAGCAGCGCATGTCCTCCAGCGCCGCCAGCGCGCCGCGGTAGAGGGCGCGGCGCTCGTAGAGCCCGCACATGGGCGAGACCTGCTCGTGGGCGAAGCGGGTGATGGCGTCGAACTGCAGCCGGTCGGCCATCTCGTTGAAACCGCGGCGCTGCCAGAACCAGGCCGCGGCCAGGCAGGCGTCGGCCGGGCGCGCCACGAGGTCCGGCAACGCCTCGTAGGGGCGCTGCAGCGCGGCGCCGGCCTCGCAGTAGCTGGCGCGGCCCAGCAGCCGGATCAGCCCGCGCCCGCGGTAGCGCCAGCCGTCACCGCTGGCGGCGTCGCCGTTGCCGTGGCGGCCGGCAAACACCTGGTTGGCCAGCGCCTGCGGCGCGCACACCAGGCTTTCGGCGGCGTCGAGGTCAGGCACCCTGTCCGGCCACATCACGCAGATGCGCTCCGGCGTGCGAAACACCATGCCCTCCTCCAGCGCCACCAGCCCGCGGCTTTCGAAAGCGCATTGCGACACGAAGGCGGCAATGCGCGCCGGCGTGCGGATGTCGAACCGCTCGCAGGCCTGCGCCAGCAAGGGGGTGAAGGTGTCGGCAACCCGCGGCGAGATGCCCGCGGCGGCCAGCGTGGCGTAGGTCAACATGCCGGGTCCCGGAAATTCCTGACGACGCTCACTGTTCCGCCCCACCCCGCAGCTGGGTAGGGCGCCCCAAGGCGACGCCTGATCACGGGGGTGGTCAGGGCCGCATGAAACAAGTTTGCGCGCTGCAGCAAAGCCCGGCGAGGGGCAAATGCACGCTCGGCCGGCCCGGATTGCATCCGGGCGTATCCAATCGGATCACCTTCGCGCCCAGGGCTTTCCCGGGAATACCGGCCATGCCCCGGGGGCGTGCTCCGGGGATGGACAAGGCACGATGAGCAGTCTTCGCGCGGTTCTAGAATTGATTCGAAACAAGTTGGAGAAGCAGATGCAGCGTCGCGTGTTCCTGGTGGCCATTCCGGTGGCCTGTGCGGCGGGCGTGCCGGGCCTGGCGCAGGCAGCCGTCACGTCGGCGGACGCCGCCACCGGCATACGTGCGGCGCTGGAGCGGGGCGCGGCCAGCGCGGTGGCGTTGTTGGGCCGCCCGGGCGGCTTTCTGGACAACCCCAAGGTGCGCATCCCGCTGCCGCCGGCGCTGGAGCAGGCCTCGGGCGTGTTGAAGCTCATGGGGCAGCAGCGCCGGGTGGACGAGCTCGTCACGGCCATGAACCGCGCCGCCGAGGCGGCCGTGCCGGAAGCCAAGGCGCTGCTGGTGGAGGCCGTGCGGTCCATGTCGGTGGAGGACGCCCTGGGCATCGTCCGCGGCGGCGACACCTCGGTGACGGACTTCTTCGCCTCGCGCACCCGGCAGCCGCTCACGCAGCGCTTCCTGCCCATCGTCACCCGCGCCACCGAGAAGGTGTCGCTGGCCCAGAGCTACAACGAGCTCGTGGGCAAGGCCGGCGCCATGGGCCTGGTCAAGGCCGAGGATGCCAACTTGGAGCGCCACGTGACGGCCAAGGCGGTGGACGGGCTGTACCTGATGATCGGCGAGGAGGAGCGCCGCATCCGCCAGGACCCCATCGCCACGGGCAGCGCCATCCTGCAAAAGGTTTTCGGCAGGTGAGCAAACCTTCACGCTGCCGTGCACGCCAGCACCGCGTTTGTAGCCTCCTGACACAAATAATCTGACTTCACGCAAACACGGGCTTGACTTGGCACAGATCAAGTTGGCCCGTCCTGCTGCAAAGTCCGCCGCGGAAGTACCGCCGCAGCATCCGCGGTCCGGAGGAGAGGAACAGCTTTCATGAAACTTGCCGACTTCAAGATCGGGCTCCGTTTGGGCACGGCCTTCTGGCTGATCATGCTCATGTCTTTCGCATCTTCCGGTCTGTCGCTCTACAAGCTGTCGGAGATCCAGGAGAACCTGGAAGTGGTGGTGAAGAAGAACAACGTGGCCAGTGCGTATGCGCACACCATGAGTGACGCCATCCACAACGCCAACCGCATCCTGCCGACGCTGGTGCTGGTCACCGACGAGGCCGAGCGCGGCAAGCTCAAGGAAGAGCTGGAGAGCAACGCCAAGATCTACGACGTCTCGCGCGAGGCGCTCAAGGACATCCACACCTCGCAAGAATTCGACGCCCTGCTCAAGCAGCTCGACGACGCCCGCTTTGCCGCGCGGCCGATCAACGAGGAGCTGTACAAGCTGGCGATGATCGACCACCGCGATGAGGCGATGTCGCTGCTCATGACCAAGGCCCGCCCGCTGAACCTGGCCTGGCAGGCCCTGGTGGAAGAGACCATCCGGCTGCAGGACGCCGCCAACTGGCAGACCTACGAGCATGCCGAGGCCACCTACGCCGGCGCGCGCAACCTGCTCATAGGCTGCACCGCGGCCATGATGGCGCTGTCCATGCTCATGGGCCTGCTGATCACGCGCTCCATCACCCGTCCGCTCAAGCGCGCCTGCGATGTGGCGCTGCGCGTGGCCGAGGGCGACTTGGGCGCGCAAGTGGTGGTCGAGGGCAGCGACGAGACCGCGCAGCTGCTGGGCGCGCTCAACACCATGCAGGACAAGCTCACGGTCACGGTGGCGCGCGTGCGCGACAACGCCGAGGGCGTGGCCACGGCCAGCGCGCAGATTGCGCAAGGCAACCTGGACCTGAGCCAGCGCACCGAGCAGCAGGCCACGTCGCTGGAGCAGACGTCCGCGGCCATGGACCGGCTGGGCGCCACCGTCAAGCACAACGACGACAACGCCAGCCAGGCCAACCAGCTCGCCGTGGGCGCCTCCTCCGTGGCGGCCAAGGGCGGCACGGTGGTGGCGCAGGTGGTGGAGACCATGCGCGGCATCGAGGCCAGCTCGCACAAGATCGCCGACATCATCGGCGTGATCGACAGCATCGCCTTCCAGACCAACATCCTGGCCCTGAACGCCGCGGTGGAAGCCGCGCGCGCCGGCGAGCATGGCCGCGGCTTCGCGGTGGTGGCCGGCGAAGTGCGCAACCTGGCGCAGCGCAGCGCCACGGCGGCCAAGGAAATCAAGAGCCTGATCACGGACAGCGTCAGCCGCGTGGAGCACGGCTCGCAACTCGCCGACGAGGCCGGCAAGACCATGGAAGAGGTGGTGACGGCCGTGCAGCGCGTCTCCGACCTCATGGCCGAGATCAGCGCCGCCAGCGCCGAGCAGAGCAAGGGCGTGGTGCAGGTGGGCAGCGCCGTGACGCAGATGGACCACGCCACGCAGCAAAACGCCGCGCTGGTGGAAGAAAGCGCCGCGGCCGCCGAAAGCCTCAAGGTGCAGGCGCTGCAACTGGTGCACGCGGTGGCCGTGTTCCAACTGCACAGCCATGGCGGCGCCATGGGCTCGCGGGCGGCTCAAGCCATGGTGCCCGCCATGCCCGCGCCGCTGCAAGCCAAGCCGGTTCAAACCGCCATGGCGTCCGCGTCCAGCAGCAGGGAGCTGGCGACGGCCCCCAACGTGATGCGCCCGGACTTCAGCCGCAAGACCCTGCCCCGCTCCACGCCGCCCGCCGCCGAGCCGCCGCCGGCGCGCACCGGCACCTCGGACAGCGACGAGTGGACGTCGTTCTGAGGCAGCGATAGCGCTGCGTCGAGGCAACATGAGAACGGGCTCCTTCGGGAGCCCGTTTTCGTTGGCGGGGGCCGCGCGGCGGCTCCCAGCGAGCCTCACCCCATCTGCTGGCGCAGCCGCGACGTCTCGTCATGCGCGCGCTGCACGGCCTTCTCCAGCGCCGGGTCGACGTTGCCGCTGGCCCGGCAGGCCTGCACGGCGCGGCCGCCCAACTCCTGCAGCTCGTCCACCATGCCGCGCAATTGATCCACCCCGGCCACCTGCTGCTGCAATTGCGGACTGCAGGCCGCGCGGGCCTGGCGCGCCTGCCAGTACATCTTGTCCACGCACTCGCGCACCTCGGCCGGCACGGTGTTGCCATACGAAGAACGCTTGGCGTCCTCCGCGCACTGCTCGACCTGGTTGATGCGCTGCCTGAGCTGATCCTGCTGCATGCGACTCTCCCGCAAAGTGACGTTGCCACCGCTGGGCAAGGCCCATGCCGCCAGGCCAGGGCCCGCCAAGGACAACGGGCCCCGCAGGGCCCGTTGTTGGATTTAGGCGCCGCGGCGCCGACGGTCAAGCCGCGTCGGGTCAGGCATGCGCGTCCTGCGCCTTGGCGGCGGCCACGGCCTCACCGGCGCTGCTGCGCATGCCGTTGAAGAACAGGTTCAGCGCCACGGCGGTGATGGAGGCCAGCAGGATGCCGCTGTCCAGCAGCGGGTGCAGGCCATGCGCCATCTGCTGCATCCAGCGCGGCGCCACCAGCGGGATCATCCCGGCGCCAATGGAGAGGGCGACGATGTACAGGTTGTGCCGGTTGGCCTGGTAGTTGACGGTGGACAGGATGCGTATGCCCGTGGCCGCCACCATGCCGAACATCACCAGCCCGGCGCCGCCCAACACGAAGACCGGCACCGACTCCACCAGCGCCGCCATCTTGGGCAGCATGCCCAGCACCACCATGATCAGGCCCGCGGCCACGCACACCCAGCGGCTCTTCACGCCCGTGACGCCCACCAGGCCCACGTTCTGCGAAAAGCTGGTGTAGGGGAAGGTGTTGAACACGCCGCCTATGACGGTGCCCAGGCCGTCGGTGCGCAGGCCCGCGGCCAGCTCCGCGCGGCTGATCGGCTTGCCCGTGATGTCCGACAGCGCCAGGAACATGCCGGTGGACTCGATCATCACCACGATCATCACCAGCGTCATGGTCAGCACCATGACGGGGTCGAACGTGGGCAGGCCGAAGGAAAAGGGCGTCACCACGTCGAACCAGTGCGCCTTGGCCACCTTGTCGAAACCCATCTTGCCCAGCAGCGTGGCCACCACGCAGCCCGCAATGATGCCCAGCAGCACGGCGATGTTGGCCACGAAGCCGCGGCCCAAGCGGCTGATGGCCAGGATGACCAGCAGCACGAAGCCGGCCACGGCCAGGTTGTCCAGCGCGCCGTAGGCGGGGTTGTCCACCATGGGAATGGGGCCCAGCTTGAGCGCGGGCGCCGAGGCGCCGGCCGCCGCCGAGGCCGCCGCGGCCTTGGCCGCGTCCACCATGGCCACGAGCTTGGGCACGTCCACCTGCTGCGCCAGGTTGGCGGGGCCGCCCAGGGCCCAACCCACGCCCACGCGCATCAGGCTGATGCCTATCACCGCGATGATGCTGCCCGTCACCACCGGCGGGAAAAAGCGCAGCAGCCGGCTCACCAGCGGCGCGATGGCCATGGAAATCAACCCCGCGCCGATGATGGCGCCGAAGATGGCGCGCGCCCCCTCCACGCCGCCCTGCGCGTTGGCCATGGCCACCATGGGGCCCACGGCGGCGAAGGTCACGCCCATCATCACCGGCAGCCGGATGCCGAAGTGGCGGCCAAAGCCCAGCGACTGGATCAGCGTCACCAGGCCGCAGCAGAACAGGTCGGCCGAGATCAGCATCGCCACCTGCTCGGGGCTGAGTTTGAGGGCGCGGCCGATGATGAGCGGCACCGCCACGGCGCCGGCATACATCACCAGCACATGCTGCAGGCCCAGCGCGGCCAGGCGGCCGGTGGGCAATCGTTCATCCACCGGATGGGTCTGGGAAGTGGCCATGGCTTGTCGAAGAAGGTGGTTGAGGGATGAAGCGCGGCCTCGCGGCGCCGCACCTGGGCGCGGCCACGATGGAAGTCGCGTGCGGATTGGAAAAGGGGGTTACTGCGCCGGCGCGCCGCCTTCGTACCAGCGCTTGAGCAGGTCGCGCTCGGCGTCCGTGATCTGCGTGGCGTTGTTCAGCGGCATGGATTTCTGCACCACGGCCTGCTGGTAGATGGCCTGCGCGTGGGCCTTGACGAGCTCGGCCGTGTGCAGCGCCACGTTCTTGTTCTGCACTTGGGCGTTGTGGCAGAGCACGCAGCGCTGCTCCACCACCGCGCGCACCTGCTGGAAGCCCGCGGGCTGCTGCACGGCAGCCAGGGCCGCGTCGCCGCGCGGGGGAGGCGCCAGCCAGAAGGCCAGGCCCGCCAGCGTCAGCGTGCCCACCACGGCGTGCTCCCAGGGCGTGCGCTTGCCCAGCACATGCGCCTTGTGGCGCGAGACGAAGCTGTGGCGGATCAGCGCGCCGGCCAGCATCAGCAGCACCAGCACCAGCCAGTTGTTCTTGGCCTGGTACAGCCAGCCGTAGTGGTTGGACAGCATGGCAATCAGCACCGGCAGCGTGAAGTAGGTGTTGTGCACGCTGCGCTGCTTGCCGCGCTGACCGTGCACCGGGTCCACAGGCTGCCCGGCGCGCAGTTGCGCCACCACGGTGCGCTGGCCCGGGATGATCCAGAAGAACACGTTGGCGCTCATGGACGTGGCCATCATCGCGCCCACCAGCAGGAAGGCCGCGCGGCCCGCGAACAGCTGGCAGGCCAGCCAGGCCGCGAACACCACCAGCGCGAAGACCAGCACGCCGACGATCAGGTCACCGTTCTTCCTGCGGCCCAGCGTGCGGCAGATGCCGTCGTACAGCAGCCAGAAGGCCGCGAGGAAACCCAGCGCCGCACCGATGGCCGCGCCCGCGGACCAGTCGTGCACGCTCTTGTCCACCAGGAAGGTCCCGGCGTTGAAGAGGTACAGGACCGTGAAGAGGCCGAACCCCGTGAGCCACGTCGAGTAGCTCTCCCAGTACGACCAGTGCAGGTTCTCGGGCAGCGGCAGCCACTTGGGCGCCACCATGTACTTGTTGGAGTGGTAGAAGCCGCCGCCGTGCACGGCCCACATCTCGCCGTCCACGCCCTTGTTCTTCAGGTCCGAATGCGTGGGCGCGCCGAGGCTGTTGTCCAGCATCACGAAGTAGAAGGAGGCGCCGATCCAGGCGATGGCGGTGATGACGTGGGCCCAGCGCAGCAGCAGGTTGGCCCAGTCGATGAGGTAGGAAACGTCCATCGGTGAACAGCGGAAGAAGGGCCGGCGCTTGGGAAAGTGCCGGCCTCTTCCCCTCACCACAGCGGGCTCTGTGAGGAGCGAACGTCGCAACCTGATGCAGGCCCTCGCTGTGCGAGGCGCCCGCGCGGGCTCCGCGGCGACGTGAACAAACTGTATACAGACTGGTGCGCCAAGCGGACCGTGTTTTCCCGGACCGCCCAACGACAAGACTCGATTGTTTGCAAGACCCGGGCCAGGCAGTGGCCAGCCTCCGCAGGCTGCTGAAGCCTCCCTCGAACGTGGGTTTTCCAGGCTCACGGCGGTGCACCACGCACCGCCGTGAAGCACATGGAGCCGTCGTGGTGCATGCACTCCGGTAGGGAATTGCCGAGCATTTCGTGCGCTCTTGTGTATACACTTATGCGCACACTTTCACCGCAGCGCCCAAGCCGAGGCTGGCACCCCGCCCGCGGCGCCAGCGGCAGGACGACGATCCCGGAGACGCCATGCACCCCACGCTCACCCTCTCAAGCCTCAACGCCGCGCCCCAGGCCGAGTTCACCGCGCTGCTGGACGGCGTGTACGAACACTCGCCCTGGATCGCCGAAAAGGCCTGGCAACGCAGGCCTTTCTTGAGCCTGGCGCATCTCAAGCGCGCGCTGGTGGACGTGCTGCACGAGGCTGGGCGTGAAGCGCAGCTTGGGCTCATACGCGCCCACCCCGAGCTGGCCGGCAGGGCCATGGTGGCCCAGTCGCTCACGGCCGAGTCCACCCACGAGCAGGGCAAGGCGGGCCTGACCGACTGCACGCCGGCCGAGTTCGACAAGCTCCAGCGCCTGAACGCCGAGTACAACGCGCGCTTCGGCTGGCCCTTCATCATGGCCGTGCGCGGCCCGCGCGGCACCGGCCTGCACCGGCGGCAGATCATCGAGACCTTCGAGCGCCGCCTGGCCCATCACCCGGACTTCGAGTTCGCCGAGGCGCTGCGCCACATCCACCGCATTGCCGAGATGCGCCTGAACGACAAGTTCGGCTTCACGCCCACGCTGGGCAACCAGGTGTGGGACTGGGCCGAGCAGCTCGCCCAGCACAGCGAGCAGGACGGCGCCCTCACCGTCACCTACCTGACCGAGCCGCACCGCGCCTGCGCCCGCCAGCTCGCCGACTGGATGCGCCAGGACTGCGGCTTCGACGACGTGGGCATCGACGCCGTGGGCAACGTGGTGGGCATCTACCACGGCAGCGATCCGGACGCCAAACGGCTGCTCACCGGCAGCCACTACGACACCGTGCGCAACGGCGGCAAGTACGACGGGCGCCTGGGCATCCTCGTGCCCATGGCCTGCGTGCGCGAGCTCCAGCGCGCCGGCCAGCGGCTGCCCTTCGGCATCGAAGTGGTCGGCTTCGCCGAGGAAGAGGGCCAGCGCTACAAGGCCACCTTCCTGGGCTCAGGCGCGCTCGTCGGCCAGTTCGACAAGCGCTGGCTGGACCAGACCGATGCCCACGGCGTTTCCATGCGCCAGGCCATGCAGGCAACCGGGCTGCGCATTGAAGACATCCCGGCGCTGCAGCGCGACCCGGCCCGCTACCTGGGCTTCGTGGAAGTGCACATCGAGCAGGGCCCGGTGCTGGACGCGCTGGACCTGCCGCTGGGCGTGGTCACGTCCATCAACGGCAGCGTGCGGCTCATGGGCGAGATCACCGGCCAAGCCAGCCACGCCGGCACCACGCCCATGGGCCAGCGCCGCGACGCGGCAGCCGCCGTGGCCGAGCTGCTGCTGTACGTGGAAAAGCGGGCGGCTGAAGTACCGGATCTCGTGGGCACGGTGGGCATGCTGGACGTGCCCAACGGCTCCATCAACGTCGTCCCCGGCCGCTGCCGCTTCAGCCTGGACATCCGCGCCACCACCAACGAGGTGCGCGACGCCTGCCTGGCGGATGTGCGCGCCGAGGCCCAGCGCCTCTGCGAGCGCCGCGGCGTGGCCTTGAAACTGGAAGAGACCCTGCGCGCCGCCGCCGCGCCCAGCGCGCCTGAGTGGCAGCAGCGCTGGGAGCAGGCCGTGCAGGCGCTTGGGCTGCCCGTGTTCCGCATGCCCAGCGGCGCCGGCCACGACGCCATGAAGCTGCACGAGGCCATGCCGCAAGCCATGCTGTTCCTGCGCGGCGGCAACGCCGGCATCAGCCACAACCCGCTGGAGAGCATCAGCAACGACGACGCCGAGCTGTGCGTCCAAGCCTTCAACCAGTTGCTGGTGCAACTGGCCTGAAGCCGGACGAGCGACAACTACCCCTTGTAGGAGGCCCGCTTGCGGGCCGAACCGCCGCCCCATCACGACGCCAGCCATCGCTGCCATTCGGCCCGCAAGCGGGCCTCCTACAGACTTTCCTGCTTGACCTCAGAGGACGACATGACCACCCCCTACGCCCAACTCGACGCCTGGATAGACGCCCATTTCGACGAGGAGGTGTCCTTCCTCCAGGAGATGGTCCGCGTCCCCACCGACACGCCCCCGGGCAACAACGCACCGCACGCCGAGCGCACCGCGCAGTTGCTCAGCGGCTTCGGCTTCGACGTCGAGAGGCACGCCGTCCCGGCGGAGGAAGTGAAGGCCGGCGGCCTGGAGAGCATCACCAACCTGATCGTGCGCCGGCGCTACGCCGACGGCGGCCGCACCATCGCCCTCAACGCCCACGGCGACGTGGTGCCCCCGGGCGAAGGCTGGACCCACGATCCCTACGGCGGTGAGATCGAAGGCGGCCAGCTGTTTGGCCGCGCCGCCGCCGTCAGCAAGAGCGACTTCGCCACTTTTACCTTTGCCGTGCGCGCGCTCGAAGCGCTGGGTACCCAGCTCAAAGGCGGCGTGGAGCTGCACTTCACTTATGACGAGGAATTCGGCGGCGAGCTGGGCCCGGGATGGCTGCTGAAGAAGGGCTTGACCAAGCCCGACCTCGCGATGGCGGCAGGCTTCAGCTACCAGGTGGTGACGGCCCACAACGGCTGCCTGCAAATGGAAGTGACGGTGCAGGGCAAGATGGCCCACGCCGCCATTCCAGACACCGGCGTAGACGCGCTGCAGGGCGCTGTCGCCATCCTCAACGCGCTGTACGAGCAGAACCGGCTCTACAAGCAGGTGACCTCGCAGGTGCCGGGCATCAGCCACCCCTACCTCAACGTCGGCCGCATCGAGGGCGGCACCAACACCAACGTGGTGCCGGGCAAGGTGGTGCTGAAGCTGGACCGCCGCATGATTCCCGAGGAGAACCCGGTGCAGGTCGAGGCCGACATCCGCCGCGTCATCCAGGAAGCCGCCACCGCCTGCCCCGGCATCGCGGTGGACGTGCGCCGCATGCTCATGGCCCGCGCCATGCAGCCCCTGCCCGGCAACGCGCCGCTGGTGGAGGCGTTGCAGCAGCACGGCCGCGAAGTGTTCGGCGAGGAGATTCCCACCTCCGGCACGCCGCTCTACACCGACGTGCGCCTGTACTGCGAGCGCGGCATCCCCGCCGTGATCTACGGCGCCGGCCCCCGCACCGTGCTGGAGAGCCACGCCAAGCGCAACGACGAGCGCGTGGCGCTCGAAGACCTGCGCCGCGCCACCAAGGTCGTCGCCCGCACGCTGCTGGACCTGCTGCGCTGACGCGCCGCCCCGCGCCGCGGGGCCAGCTCGCTCAGGCGCGCACCACCATCACCGGCACCCGGGAGAGGTGCAAGGTGCGCGCCGCCACCGAGCCCAGCAGCGCGGCGGTGTGCGAGCCCAAACCCTGCGCGCCCATCACGATGAGGTCGCAGCCCTGGGCAGCGGCCACGTCGCTGATGGCCGCGCCCGGGTCGCCCACGTGCTGGTGCTCCTTGAAGGGCACGCCCGCGGCGGCCAGCGCCGCGCGTGCGGGCTGCAGCGCGGCTTCGGCGCGCTCGTGGTGGTAGTCGTCCAGCGAAGTCTTGGGCACGAAGGACGCCACGTCGCCGGACACCGGCCGCTGCACGTTCACCACGTGCACTTCCAGCGCCGCGGGCTCGCGCAGTTGCGCGCGCAGCGCCAGCAGCCGCTGCAGCGCCTGGGCCGCGCCCGGCGAGCCGTCGGAAGCCAGCAGCACGCGCTGCAGCGGCGCCACGCCGGCCCCGGCCAGTGCGGGAGCCGCCACGGGCGCAGGAGCCCGCGCTGCACGCGCGGCCAGCAGCTTGCCCACCAGCAGCACGAGGGCCGCGCCCGCCACCGGCGCCGCGTAGTGCAGCCAGGGCGCGTTGGCGTCTATCCACGGCTTCACCACCGGGTCGCCGATGGCCATTTCGCCGGCCACGTAGCCCAGCAGCGCAGCGCCCAGGGTGATGATCACGGGCCAGCGCTCCATCAGCGTGAGCAGCAGCCGGCTGGCGAACACCACCAGCGGAATCGACACGGCCAGGCCCGCGATCAGCAGCACGTTGTTGCCCTTGGCCGCAGCGGCCACGGCAATGACGTTGTCCAGGCTCATCACCAGATCGGCCAGCAGGATGGTTTTCACAGCCGCTGCCATACCCGTGGCGGCGGCGCCATGGCCTTCGCCTTCTTCTTCCGGCACCAGCAGTTGCACGGCGATCCACAGCAGCAGCACGCAGCCCACCAGCTTCAGGTAGGGCAGCCGCAGCAGCTCCACCGCCACCAGCGTGAGCACGATGCGCATCACGACGGCCGCGCCGCTGCCCCAGGCCACGGCGCGTTTTTGCTGCTCGGCCGGCAGCCCGCGCGCGGCCAGCGCGATCACCACCGCGTTGTCGCCGGAAAGAACGATGTTGACGCCGATGATTTGCAACAGCGCCAGCCAGAAGCCGCTGGTCATGTCCATGCGTGCACCCTTTGTTGTGTCTCTTGTGGGAGCGCCGCGGGCAGCGGCGCCTGGTGTGCGGGCGTGCAGCAATCGCCGCGCCCCCGTCGCGGCTGGATTGTTGTGAGGGGCGCTGTCGGTCGGCTGTCAGATGCCTCGGGGTTTCCCCAGGGTCCTGGCGCGAAGCGCGGCCAGCGCCTGCGCCACCCACGCATGCCCGCTCACGAGCACGATGCCCGCCAGCACCAGCAGCGCGCCCTGGACGAAGGCCGGCTCCAGCGGCTCGCCCAGCAGCACGACGCCGGCACCCACGCCAATCAGCGGCGTGAGGAAGGAGAACACCCCCAGGCGCGACGCCAGGTAGCGGCGCAGCAGCCAGCACCAGGCCAGGTAGCTGGCGAAGGACACCACGATGGACTGGAAGGCCAGGTTGCCCAGCAGCCGCGGCGTCAGCGTGAAGCTCATCTGGCCGAAGGCCAGGGCGCCCGCCAGCGCCAGCACGCAGCCGCCCACGAGCTGGTAGAGCAGCGTCTCCGTGGCCGGCGCCGAGGACAGGCGCGAGCAGCGTATGGCCACCGTGGTCGCGCCCCAGGCCGCGCCGCCCAGCAGGCCCAGCGCGTCACCCAGCAGCGGGTTGTCGCCGACGGCCGCGCCTGACGTGCCACGGCCCAGGAAGGCCCAGGCAATGCCGCCGAACGCCACCGCGATGCCCGCCCACTGCAGCGTCCGCAGCGCCTCCGCGCGCAGCCGCCAGTGCAGGCCCAGCGCCGCGAAGATGGGCGCGGTGTAGAGGAAGACGACCATGTGCGAGGCGCTGGTGTGGCGCAGCCCCTCGCCCACCACCAGGAACTCCAGGCCGAACAGCGCTCCGGCCAGCGCGCCCGGGCGCCAGGCGCCGTCGCGCCACAACACGCGCTCGCCGCGATACGCCATGAGCAGCGCCAGCAACACGGCCGAGATGCCGGAGCGCAGGCCGATCTGCAGCAGCGGCGCCATGTCCACGGCGCCCGCCTTCACCGCGATCTGCTGCAGCGCCCAAATCGTGCACAGCAACAGCATCAGGGCGACGGCTTGGGTGTCCAGGGGCTTGCGGGCTGACATGGGGAGGTCCTGCTGGAAAGGCGATGGAGCGGCGCATTGTCCGTTGGCGTTTTCAAATGGAATTGCACATATCGGACAATCCATGCCGTAGATCCGCCAGCCTGCAGGCCGGGCACGACGCAGCCGCCTGTCGCACACCCCCTTGCACGCCCTCGCCATGCCCGCCCGCTCCACGCACCTGCGCACGCCGCCCTTCGTGGACGCGCTGCCGTCGCCCATCTGGTTTCGCGCCGACGAGCTGCCGGCCGACACCGCCTACCCGCGGCACCGCCACGCCTGGGGCGAGTTCGTCTATGCCTACAGCGGGCTGATGGAGCTGAAGCTGTCGGACGCCCATTTCCTGGCGCCGCCGCAATGCGGCGTGTGGCTGCCGCCGCTGGTGGAGCACATCGGCCTGAACCGCGACGCCGCCAGCCACTGCTCGCTCTACGTGTCCGCGCCGCTGTGCGCGCAATTGCCCGCCAACGCTTGCGCGCTGAGCGTGAGCCCGCTGGTGCGCGCGCTGTTGGAGCACCTGCGCTTGCACCCGCACCCGCGCGACGAGCCGCCCGCGGCCGCTGACGCGCGGCTGCTGCAGGTGCTGGTCGATCAGCTCGCCCGGGCGCCGCGCGCGGGCAGCTATCTGCCCGGCTCGGACGACCCCGTGCTCGCGCCGCTGCTGCGCGCGCTGGACGCGCAGCCGGGCGACCACCGCTCGCTGGCCGATTGGGCACAGGCCCTGCACAGCACCGAGCGCACGCTGCTGCGCCGCTGCCGGCGCGAGCTGGGCATGCCCTTCAGCGAGTGGCGCCAGCGGCTGCGCGTGGTCAAGGCGCTGCCGCGGCTGCAGGCCGGGGAGAAGGTGGAGACCGTGGCGCTGGAGCTGGGCTACGCGGGCGCCTCGGCCTTCATCACCATGTTCCGCCGGCTCACGGGCGTGACGCCGGACGAGTTCCGCCGCGGCGCCACGCCGAAGTAAGGCGAAAGCCGGCGGCGGCGCTCACGCGTGCACCCTCGCTCAACGAATCCTGAAGTACTCGTCTCCGGCGAGCACTAGGGCGCCACATCGCCCGGCGGGATCACCTCGGCAAGGTGCTTGGGCAGGTCGTCGCCAAAGCTCTGGAGCTCCCGGCCTATGGAGGTGCTCCACGTCTGCGCAATGGCCTCTGCCGTCCATCCACCGTCACGGAAAGCGGTCTGGATTTCCTGCGGATGAGACCACAACGACAGCTTGTCGCCACCAATGCCTATGCACTGCCCCGTCACGCTCCTGGCATGGTCGGAAGACAGGAAGACGACCAGGGACGCCACGTCCGCCGGGCTGCCCAGCCCCAGGCGGCGCAAGCCGGGCAGGATCGGTCCGCCGCGCTCCGACATCTCGACCTGCTTTTCAAGTCCCGGGATGGACGCGAGCATGCGGGTCAGCGCCACGGGCACCACGGCGTTCACCTGAATGTCGGAGCGCGCGCATTCCAGCGCCCAGGTCCGGGCAAGGGCCGCAATGCCCGCCTTGGCGGCCGAGTAGTTGGTCTGGCCGAAATTCCCGCGCTGCCCCGCGATGGACGACACGAGGATCAGGCGGCCCCCGCTGCCCTGCGTGCGCATCCGGCGGACCGCGGCGCGCGCGCAGGTGAAGGTGCCTCGAAGATGCGTGCCGATGACTTGGTCGAAGTCGTCATCGGACATGTTCCACAGCACCCGGTCGCGCAAGATCCCGGCGTTCGCGCACAGGATGTCCAGCCGGCCGTAGCTGCTGACGGCACGCTCCACCAATCGATCCGCCGCCGCGGCGTCACCGACCGGCACGACCTCGGCAACCGCCTGCCCGCCCGCGGAGCGGATAGCGTCCACGGCGGCTTGCGCCACTTCCGCATCGATGTCGTTGATGACGACCGAGGCCCCCGCGGCGGCCAGCGACTGGGCAAATGCCAGACCGAGACCGCGGCCACTGCCCGTGACGACCGCCACCTTGCCGTCGAGCCTGATTTCACTCATTGCTGTCCTTTCGCGGGCGATTCAGCGCCCCGTGTACTGAGGTGCGCGTTTCTGCATGAATGCCAGCGGGCCTTCCTTGGCGTCATCGCTGGCGAGCACGGCGCGACGAGCTTCGTCCTCCAGGGCATACCCTTCGGACAGTGGCGTGCCGCTGCTGCGCATCACCGTCTCCTTGATGCGTTGCACGGCCAGCGGGCCGTTCTCGGCGATACGGTGCGCCACCGCTTCGGCCTCGGCCAGCAAGGACTCGGCAGGAACGACGCGGTTGACCAGGCCGATGCGGCACGCCTGGTCCGCGCTGATGGCGTCCCCGGTCAGCAGCAGCTCCATTGCCAGTGCATGGGGAATCTGTCGCGGCAGCCGCGCCAGCGAGCCGGCGAACGGGATGATGGCGCGCTTGGCTTCGGGATACCCGAAGCTGGCGTGTTGCGCCGCAATGCGGATGTCCGTGCCCAGCAGCAGCTCCGCCCCGGCGGCCAGGCAGTAGCCGTTGACAGCCGCGATCACGGGCTTGTACAGCGGATAGTCCCGCAGCGAGGACGCCGCCATCACCTTGGGCTCGGCCAACACGCGACGATCCCATTCGTCCTGCGGTGCGCGGTTGCCCGCCAGCAGCGGAATCATCGAGCCCAGGTCACCGCCCGCGCAGAACGCCTTGCTGCCTGCGCCGGTGATGATGGCGGCTCGCAGCTGCGGGTCGCTCGCGTAGTCCTCGACGGCATCGGCCAGCCGGCACACCAGCTCCGGCGTCAGGGCGTTGTGGGCATGGGGCCGGTTGAGCGTGAAATAGGCGATGTGGCCTTTCTTCTCATAGACGAACGGCAAGCTCATGGATCACCCCTTCAGTGTGGCATCGAGGCCAAGCTCTTCGATCAGCTGGGCGCGCAGCTCGAACTTCTTGACCTTCCCGCTGGGCGTCAAGGGAAACGCGTCGATGAACCGGATGTATTTCGGCAGCTTGTGGCGGCTCAGGTTGGCGCGGCAATAGTCGATCACCTCCTGCTCGGCCATGCTTTCGCCCTCCTTGAGACGCACGAAAGCCGCGCCTTCCTCTCCCATGTAAGGGTCGGGCACGCCGACGACTTCGGCCTGGCGCACCTTGGGATGCCGCATGAGAAAGCCCTCGACTTCGGCCGGGTAGACGTTCTCGCCACCGCGGATGAGCATGTCCTTGATGCGGCCCACGATCCGGATGTAGCCCCTGCCATCCATGGACGCCATGTCACCGGAATGCAGCCAGCCCTCGGCATCGATGGCCCTGGCTGTCTGCTCGGGCATCTTGTAGTAGCCCTTCATCACGTTGTAGCCGCGCACGAGAAGCTCGCCGGGCTGGCCGTGGCCCACCACCCCGCCTTCCGAGTCCACGATCTTCACTTCCGTGAAGGGAAGAGGCCGGCCCACGGTGGTCGAGCGCAGCTCGAAGCTGTCTTCGGGAAGCGTTTGGGCAATGATCGGGCTGGCCTCGGTCATGCCAAAGACGATGGCCGGCTCGGCGCCCCACTGCGACTTCAACTGCTCCATCAACGACACGGGAATGGACGTGCCGCCGCTGATGACGCGGCGCATCGACGAGACGTCGAACTCGCCGGCCAGGAAGCGGGGCTCCTGCAGCATGGCGATGTACATGGTGGGCACCGCGTCCATGACGGTGGCCTTCTCCTGCTCGATGAGCGAGAGCATCTTCACGGCATCGAAGGCAATGGCCTTGATGATGGTGCCGCCCGCCACGAGCATGGAAAGCTGGTTGACCACGTTGCCCGCGGCATGGAACAGCGGCATCGCGGTCAGGAAGCGGTCGTCTTGCGCCAGGCCCGCTCTTTGCGCCACCAGGCGGGCATTGTTGAGCGTCCCTCGGTAGGTCAGCATGGCGCCCTTGGGGGCGCCGGTCGTTCCGCTCGTGAACTGGATCTGCGACACGTCTTCCGGCTTGACCAGGTTCTGCCGGCAGGCCAGCGCCTCATCGGCAACCGAGGCCCCCAGCATGGGCAGGCGGTCAAAGGCAACCAGGCCTCGCCTGGCCTCGCCGCCGATGAGCACCGCGCGGCGCAGCGCGGGCAACGCCGCCGACTGGATGGCCCGACGCTCGGGATCCGATATCGCGTCGATCTCGGGCGCAATCGACTTCAGGGACTGGAGGTACTCGTTGCCGCGGTTCTCCTCGATGAGAACGATGGTGTGGACGTCCGCCTGCCTGAGCAGGTACTCCAACTCGGCGCGCCGGTAATTCGTGTTGACCGTCACGAGCACGGCACCGATCTTGGGCAGCGCCATTTGCATCAACACCCATTCCGGCACGTTGGTGGCCAGCACCGCCACCTTGTCACCGGACCGGACACCCAGCGCCATCAGCCCCTTGGCTACTTCGTTGGCCTTGTCGCGCAACGCCCGGTAGGTCCATCGCACCTCCAGGCCGATTTCGGGATAACGGTAGACCAGGGCTTCCCGGTGCGGCCGCTCCTGGGCCTGCTGGTCCAGGATGTCGCCTATCGTGGTGCAGAGCAGTCCGCCCGCGCCAAAGGTTTCCGCACGCCACAAGGCGCGGTCTGCATCGATTCCCATGGCTTGCCCTTCAGTCCAGTGCCTTGAAACCCGTGGTCCTGACGACGTTGGCCCAGCGGACGTTTTCACGCTGGATAAACGCCTCGAAATCCTGTCTGTTCGACCCTGCTGGCGTGAAGCCTGCCTTTCCCAAAGCCTGCTGGCTGTCCGAATCCTTGAGCACTCGGACAATATCGGCATTGATCTTGTCAAGGATGGGCGCCGGCGTTTTTGCCGGGGCAAACATGCCGACCCACGAAGTGAAATCGAGATCCTGGTATCCCAGTTCCTTGAAGGTGGGAACCTGGGGCAATAAAGCCGAGCGCGATGCGCCGGTCGTTGCGAGCCCCGTGATTTTGCCGGCGGTGATATACGGCGTGGCCAATGCCACGGAACTGAACAGCCCTTGCGCATCGCCGTTGATGACGCCCGTCATCGCGTCGCCAGTGCGCCTGTAGTGCACGGGCTCCATTTTGAAATTGGCCGCGCTTGCCAGCATCGCCGCGCCAAAATGACCCATGGTTCCCGCACCGAAAGTGCCCATCATGGGTGATTCCTTCTGGGCCCAAGACACATAGTCCATCAGGTTTTTTGCCGGCAAGGTGGTGGGCGCGACCATCACGAAATCCAGATTGGCGACCTGGGCAATCGGCGCAAAATCCTTTTGCGGGTCGTAGGGCAGCTTCTTGTAAGTATTTGGCGCGATGCTGATTTGGGCCACGGCGCCAAAAAGCAGGGTATAGCCGTCAGTTGGAGAGCGCGCGACTTCCTGCGCCGCCAGGAATCCTGCCGCGCCATCCTTGTTGTCGACGACCACGCCCTTGCCCCACTGGGCTTGAAGTTTCTGGGCAAGCACGCGCGCCGCGATATCCGGTGCCGTGCCCGCGGCAAACCCCACCACGATGCGAACGGGCTTTTCCGGATACTCGGCGTGGGCAACCAACGGCAGCGCCGCTGTCAACACGAATATTCCAACCGTCGCTGCGTGGGATGAAGCCATGTGCTTGCACATGGCCCGAATGGCTTCAGAAGTCATGCTTGTTTCCAGGGGTGTTATTCGTGGCCCGGCTCATGGACCGGCCTTCATTGACAACGGGCGCCTTGCAGCAGATGCCCGTGCGCAGGTCACTGCCTGTTGGCAAGAAAATCCGTCACCACGCGGGCCATCACCTTTTCCACAGCCATCATGGCGCCGGTTTTCGGAATATCGGGATGGCTTTCTAGCCTGATTTCCCGATGGAGATTGTCGTTGTCGATAACCGTCACCGACAGACCCGAATTTGGCTCGATGCGTTGCGCGGCAATCTCCGGCACCACCGTGCATGCCACGCCTGCGCGGCAGACGTCGAGGACGGCTGCACCGTCCTCGATGCCTCCCACGATGGCGAGATCCACGCCCGCTTCACGGGCAGCATCGATCAGGAAACCGTAAAAAGGCTGCATGGACGACAGCAGCAAGGGAACCGCCTCCAAATCGGCCAGCTTGACGGGTTGCTGGGGATCGAAAATGGATCGTGGTGAAACCAGGTACAAACGTTCACGAAACAGATGGATGCCATTTTCGCTTTTGGCGTCGGGCCGGTAGACCTGCATGGCCAAGTCCAATCGCATGGAGTTCAACTGGTTCTTGAGCTCGGCTGAATATCCCACCACGAGCTCAGGAGTGATATCGGGAAGCTCGGATTTGAGCGCAAGAAACAGCCGCGCGCCCATGACCGACGCGACGGTGCGCAACACGCCGATGGAGACCTTGCCTTTCATCGCCCCGGCTTTCTCCTGGACGGCGCCCTTCGTCAAATCCATCTGCTTGAGAATAATTTTGGCGCGTTGGTAAAGCTCCGCCCCTGCGTCCGTGGCGGCGACACCCGAGCGGCCGCGTACCAGCAATTGCACCCCCAATTCCTCTTCCAGGCTGGACAGGCGTTGGCTGAGGGCAGGCTGCACGATATGCAGCCGGCGCGAAGCTTCCGAAAGGCTGCCGCTGTCGACAATGGCGATGAAATAGCGCAGATGACGAATATCCATGGCATGCCTGTCTGAAACTGTTGCCCACACCGCCCTGACGGCCGTCAGTGTGTGGCCCTGGGCAAGTCGGCCTCGGTGAATGCAAGCGTGACCTTGGCATCGGCAGGAATTCCAGGAAGGGTGGCCGCCCAAGCCAGCCAGCGGCTGCGCAGCTCCTTCAATCTCTCGGGGTAAAGCTGGGCGAGATTGGCACGTTCGCGCTCGTCTTTGGCCAAATTGAAAAGATATTCGTGTCCATCGACCTGCAGGTATTTCCAGCCATCGCGCAGCAGCGCACGCTGTTCGCGGTGGGCCATCCGCCAGCACAGGTCGCGCTCCAGCGTCCAGCGCGGGTCCGCCAGCAGCGGCAACAAGGACAAGCCGTCCATGGCATGGTCCGGATCGGCTTGGACGCCTGCGGCTTCCAGCATCGTCGCGGTCCAGTCCATCGTGATCACGGGTGTGTCGCTGGTGATGCCGGGAATGATTTTCGCGGGCCAGCGGGCAATCAGCGGCACTCGGATACCCCCTTCGAGCAGGTCCATTTTCTGGCCGACAAAAGGCCAGTTGTCCGAGAAACGCTCACCGCCGTTGTCACTGGTGAAGATCACGAGGGTATTTTCATCTAGCCCTTTTTCTTCAAGGCATCGCAGAATGCGCCCGATGCCTTCGTCCATCTCGTAAATCATGCGATGGTAGGTTTCCAGCGAACCTCCATCCGTATGCCGGATGGATTTTCCAATCCGCCGGGATTCCGCCTCGTCTGCACGCGTTTCCCAAGGCCAGTGGGGCGCGGTGTAATGCACGCTCAGCATGAACGGTTTCGACTGGTTTTGTGAATCGATGAACTGCACGGCCCGGTCGGTGATGAGGTCCGTCAGGTAGCCTTTTTCCTCGATGTGCGTTTCGTTTTCCCAAAGGTCATGCACGCCGTCGCTGCCCTGATGGGAAAAATAATCCACGCCGCCGGAGAGAGGGCCGAAGAAATACTGGTAGCCGCTTTTCAACGGGCCGAAATGCGGGGGATAACCCAGATGCCATTTGCCGACCAGGCCGGTCGCATAGCCGGCATCCCGCAGCAGCGACGGCAGCGTGGGGTGCTCCGGCGGCAAACCCACGACCTTGTCCCCCCGGGCCCTTCCCGTGAGCGGCTCTTCTGCCGCGCCACGCAAACGGTATTGCCAGCGCCCGGTAACCAGGGCAAAGCGCGTCGGTGAGCACACGGGCGAATTGGAGTAGCCGTGGCGCAGGAGCATCCCTTCCGCGGCCATGCGGTCCAGGTTCGGCGACACGGGCATGCTGCTTCGTGCCCCGGTGCAGCCGAGGTCGGCATAGCCCAGGTCATCCGCCATGATGAAGATGAAATTCGGTCGATTCATGTCCGTGCCTTGCTTATTCATTTGCAGAAAATCCCGTGGCCTTCACCACCCTGGCCCAGCGTGCCGCTTCTTGCTTCACCGCGTCCTGAAACTCCTGGCCGCAAACGCCGGATACGCTCAGGCCCTGGGCAGCCATCTTGGCCTTGACGTTCGTGTCGCCCAGTGCATCCAGGTGAGCCTTGATGAGCCGTTGCGCAATTGAAGCGGGAATGCCTTTCGGTGCCAGAAGACCGAACCAGGCAGTCGTCGTCAGGTCGCCCAAGCCCTGCTCCGCCAGCGTCGCAACGTCCTTCAGCGAATCGGGCCTGACGGTACCGGTCGTGGCCAATGCAATCAGCCGGCCGCTCTTGATGTGCGGCAGTGCGGTGGGCAGTTGCGTGAAGCCGAAGAACACATTGCCGCCCAGCAAATCGGTCACCTGAGGGGCGCTGCCGCGGTACGGAATATGGGTCAGGGGAATACCCAGCTTTTCTCCGAGCTGGTATCCCAAGAAATGGGAAGGCGTGCCCGGCTGGTAGGAGGCATAACTTGCATTTTTGGGATTTGCCTGTAGCCAGCGAGCCAGGTCGTCAATGGTTCTGGCGTTGGTCGATGGATGGGCCACCAATACCAAGGGGAACTCGACGCCTTTGCAAAGATAGGTGAAATCTCCCGGGCTGTAGGGGAGTTTCTTGTAGGCACTGGGGTTGATGGTCAGGATCGCGGCGGTGCCAACGAACAGGCTATATCCATCTGCGGCAGCGCGGGCAGCGGCCTCGGTCGCAATCAGGCCGCCACCGCCACCCGGCCGATTTTCCACAACGACAGGCTGTTTCACCTGCTGCGCCAAATGCTCGGCCGATACCCGGGCGTAGCTGTCGATGGCTCCTCCAGGCGTGGACGGGACAATGATCTGTATGGGTTTGCTGGGCCAGCCCTGCGCATGACCCAGCGTGGCACAGCACAGCAGCGATGCGAGCCAAAAGCTTCGGCCTGCGGAGAAAATGCGACTGGATGGGAACATTCCGTACTTCCTGACGTTGGAATGCAAGCGTAGGACATCAGGAAATAAATCTCCAATGGTTTTTTCTTGACCCCCCATCATGGAAAATGATGCATCACGAAAAATCACCGTGAAATATTATGTTGACGCCATAGATAAATACCCAAAAGACCTTGGATTGAATAATCCGCTTTATTTGTCACTTCAATTTCAAGCATTCAAATGGGATGCAGGGACGAGGACGCTTGCGCGGGTGGCTGTGCAACGATGAGCGGGTCCGAACATTCCTGAAAAACCCGCTTCGTGCAGCGGGCACAGAGGGCCGGATCCAACCGGGCACAAATGGTGCGAATGGCAGACCGCTTGTCGGCGAAAACATGATCGGCACCCAGTTCGTCGAGAAAGCCGTCGCGCCGCCATGGGTCCAGCACCCGTGGGCGCGGGCGGTGGAAATACAGGTCGCCGCCAAAGGCGCGGCGTGCGCGCAGTTCCTGGCGCCACAGCTCCGAGCCGGCCACGTCCACGAAATTCATGCTCTTGGCCATCACCAGCAGGTGCTTTTGCGGCCCCGTCGCGTCGCGCAGCGCCTGCAGCCGGTCCGACACGTGCGCCGTGGCGCCAAAGTAGACCGATCCCTCCATGCGCAGCAGCTTCAGCTGTGGGCACTCCGGCTGCGCGTGCGCCGTGTGGTCCAGCACCACGAAGGGCCGGTGCAGGTCACCGCGCGGGCCGCCTAAGCCCATGGTGCGCAGCGCCGGGCGCGAGGTGCGATGCAGGTACAGGCCCAGCGACAGGGCGCTGCCGATGAGCACCGCCAGTTCCAGGCGCAACGTGAGCGTGGCAGCCAGGGTGATCAGCGCCACGGCCAGTTCCTGGCGGCTGGCGGCGGCCAAGCGGTGCCAGCGCGGCAGGTCCAGCAGCGTCCATCCCACCAGCACCAAAAGCCCTGCAATGGCGGCAAACGGAATCCACGCCAGCACCGGCGCCGTGAGCGCCACCATCGGCACCACCAGCAGCGCCGAGAAGACGGCCGCCAGGGGCGAGCGGGCGCCGGCTTCCAGGTTGGGCATGGAGCGGTTGAGCGAGCCGCAGGAGACGTAGCAGGAGAAGAAGCCGCCGGCGATGTTGGACAGGCCCTGTCCCAGGAACTCGCGGTTGGCGTCTATGCGCTGGCCTGCGCGCGCGGCCACGGCCTTGGCGATGGCAATGGACTGCGCCAGCGCCACCACCGTCAGCGCCGCGGCAATGGCCAGCAAGTGCGGCAGTTGCTCCAGGCTCACGCCGGGCACATGCAGCGGCGGCAGCGCGGGAGGCAGCGGGCCCAGCAGTCGCAGTTGCCACGCCGGGGGCGCCCAATGCTGCAGGGCCCAGGCCAGCAGCGTGCCCACAGCCAGCGCCGCCAGCATGAAAGGCGAGCCGGGCCGCCAGCGCCTGAGCCCCGCGGCGCTGGCCAAGGTGGCCAGCGCCACCAGCAGCGCCCCGGGTTGCGGCGCTTGCGAGACGGCCGCCTGCAGCACCGCGCCGGCGCTCGCGCCCGGCGGCAGCGTCAGCTCCAGCGCGTCCTTCAGTGCATGGACCACGATGAGCAGCGCCGCGCCGGTCGTGAAGCCCAGCAGTGCTGTCGGGGAGATGAAGTTCGCGATCGCTCCCAGCCGCAGCGCGCCGGTGGCGAACTGCAGCAGCCCCACCAGCACCGTCACCGCCAACGCCAGTTCCACGTAGGCCGGGCTGCCTACGGCGGCCAGCGGCGCCAGCATGGCAAACAGCGCCAGCGAGTTGGCGTTGGTAGGCCCTGAGACGACGTGGCGGCTGGAACCCGCCAACGCCGCCACGATGCACGGCACCACGGCCGAATACAGCCCGTACTGCGGCGGCAGCCCCGCCAGCGTCGCGAAAGCGATGCCCTGCGGCAGCACCAGCACCGCACCCAGCAAGCCTGCCAGCAGGTCGGCCCAAAGCGCGGGGGCACAAGGCATTTCGGAATATCCCATTCGCACGACAAATCCTTGTGTAAACACGCCGGCGGCGCCCCATGAAAAAAGCGCCCAACAGGGCGCATCGAACAAGGCTGCCGCGGACTCAACCTTGACCCCTGGAATATGTCGGCCTGCCGCCTATACCAGCCAGGCACGGACATTTCGCGAAGGCCTGCTCGTCACTGATTTGGGCCAGACAAGGTCAACCTGCTCAGCCGGCTTGCAAGCATTTCAGGGATTTTTAGAAGTTGTGCTTGATGCCCAGCGCCATGGCGCTCACGTCCACGCCGGTGTTGGCCGGTACCGTGGCCAGGCCCATGGAAATGGCTGCCTGCCCTTTATTATTCAAGCGAAGCGTGCGGGCATACAGCGTGGTGCGCTTGCTCAGGTTGTAGTCATAACCCAGCGTCAGCATGTCGTTGTCACGGGTGCTGTTGCTGACGTTGCGTCGTCCAAATTCAGCCAGCAGTCGATGCTCGCCAAGGTTCCACGTGACGCCCAGCAAAGTCAGCGTGGATTTGAATGTGCCGGGGGCATCCGCATCGGCAACGCCATACATTGCACTCAGGGTGACCGGACCCATCATGTATTTTCCGTTCACCAGGTGGGCGTCAGCATGGTAGCTGACTGCGGAATTGGTTCCCGTGTTCAAACGCTGGCCGCTGTAGGACACATAATAATTTTCCGCCCGGTAGCTCAGGGTGCCGCCGACGAATCGGCCCGATGTGGCCGCGCCTTCCCCCGGTGCGGCAGCCAATTCGAAACGAAACCCCGAGCCGGACAAGTCGCCATGGCGGTAGCGCACCAAATTGCTCAAACGCATGGGCGGTGCGATGGGCGCGAAGGCCGCGCCCTGGCCATCGGATTTGCTCAGCAATTGGGCCGGCGACCAGTTGACGTTCATCGTGAACAGATCGACCGTCTGCATGCTGTAGAACAGCGGTGCGTATCCCCGGCCCATTTCAACGGTGCCGTACGGGCTTTTCAAACCCACGAATGCCATGCGGCCGAATCCGCCGCCCAGGGTGAATGAGCCATCGTCAAGATTCATCCCCATTTCGAGATTGAAAACCGATTGCCAGCCGCCGCCGAGGTCTTCAGTTCCACGAAAACCCAGCCGCGAAGCCGCAATACCGCCGTCGGCGATTTTCATGGTGGTGCGCGTATCCTTGACTGGCCCCAGGTATACGTCTGCGATACCATAAATCTGCACTGAAGATTGTGCCCATGCACAATGGGCCAAACCTGCAAATGGCAGGAAGCACAGAATTTGGCGGGCAATCTTCACGGTGTCTCCACAGGCATGATGTCAAGGCACGCAATGTGCACTTGAATTATGCGAGTGGCGGCATACTTTGTTTTTATGGGGCTCTCAGATTAAATGATGGCAGAAATTGCGGAGCCTGATGGCGCCATTATGAATTGGTATTGCACCGGTACAGGCAGGAGCCGTTAGTCTTTGGTATCGGTGCCGCGCAAGGTAACCGCATTTCCAAGCTCTTGCCATGACCTGCAATTTCCTGTTCTTCATCGTTGACCAGTTGTGTGCCACTCACCTGGGCTGCTACGGCAATTCCATTGAGGCCACGCCCGTGATCGACGGCCTGGCCGCTGATGGTTGGCGCGCGCAGGAGTGCCATGTCGCGACACCGATCTGCATGCCCAACCGTGCCAGCCTGCTCACGGGGCGCATGCCCTCGGTGCACGGCGTGCGCCACAACGGCATCCCGCTGTCGCTGGGCGCGGTCACGGACCTGCTGCGCGAGGCGGGCTACGCGACCTCGCTGATCGGCAAGTCACATCTGCAGAACATGACGGCCAAGCCGCCGCTGCATGCCCAGGACGCACACCGGCCCAAACGCGAAGCTCAACGCCCCTATCCGGGCAACTATCAACAGGAATGCCAGAAGACCTGGGAAGCGAGCCCGTCCTTCGAGATGGAGCTGCCCTTCTACGGCTTCGACCATGTGCAGCTGGCCATCGGACACGGCGATGCTTCCGACGGGCACTACCGCCGATGGCTACAGGCCGAGCATCCCGAGTTCGCCGACAAGGTCGGGAAGCAGCACAGCCTGCCCGCACCCGGGTACGAACTGGTCAAGCACGGACAGGCCTGGCGCAGCGCGATCCCGCAGGAGCTGCATCCGACGGCCTGGATCGCTGACCAGACCATCGCGCAGCTGCGCGAGGCCCAGCGGCGGCAGCGGCCTTTCTTTCTCTACAGCTCGTTTGCCGACCCTCACCACCCGTACACGCCGCCCGGACGGTACTGGGACCTGTACCGTCCCGAAGACATGGCGTTGCCTTCGTCGTTTCACGCCGACACGCCGCCGCCGCACCTTGCATGGCTGCGGGCGCAGCGTGATGCCGGCCGGGCCGTCAAGAACACGATGGCCTGCTACGCGGCCACCGAGCGCGAAGTCCGGGAAGCGATGGCGCTCGGACTGGGTTCGCTGAGCTTCATCGACGCGCAGATCGGCCGCGTGCTCGCAGTCCTTCGCGAGCTTGGCCTGGACAAGGACACCGTCGTCGTGTTCACCAGCGACCATGGCGAGTTTGCCGGCGACCACCAGCTGCTGTTCAAGGGCTCGCTGCACTACCAGAGCCTGACCCGCACGCCGTTCATATGGCGCGATCCCCAGTGGGCTGCGCACGGGGGCCGGACCGACCGCTCACTGCTGTCGACCATAGACATCGCGCCCACGCTGCTGGAGCGGGCCGGTATCGAGCGCTTCAACGGCATGCAGGGGCGGTCCTTCCTGCCTGCGATCTGCGGTGAAGCGCAGCGGCAGCGCGACGCCCTGCTCATCGAGGAAGAAGGCCAGCGGACCTATTTCGGTTTCGACCAGCCCGTGCGCATGCGAACCCTCTTGACCCACAGGCACCGGCTCAGCGTGTACGACGGGGTGTCCTGGGGTGAGCTTTATGACCGGCTGGAAGATCCGGATGAGGCACGCAACCTCTGGGACGAGCCCTCATACCGCACCGTGCGCGAGGCGCTGAGGGCCCGCCTGTCGAGCGAAATGCTTGCACATACCGAAACCAGCCCGGCGGCGACGGCGCTGGCCTGACAAGGACCCGACGTCACGGGGTCCGCCACAACGGAGACAAGACCATGAGACTGCACCGCCGAGACTTCATGTTGGCAAGCGCCGCTGCCGCGCTGAGTGGCCACGCAAGCGCCAATGCGTGGCCTTCCAAGCCGCTGCGCATCATCGCGCCCGCGGGGCCCGGGAGCCCCGCCGATACGGCCATACGCGCTTTTCAAGACCTTCTGCCCGCCCGCCTGGGCCAGCCCATGGTCATAGAAAACCGGCCTGGCGCTCAAGGCGTCATCGGCCTGGATGCGGTGGCCAAGTCTCCTGTGGACAACCATACGTTCGGCATGATGCACCTGCAGCTTGCCGCGGCCCCGGCGATGCGCAACGGAAAAATGCCGTTCGACTTGGAAAAGGGCATCGAGCCCGTCGTTCAGCTCAGCACCGAATCGCCCGTGCTGCTGGTCAACACCAACCTGCCGGCCAACACGTTGAAGGAATTCATCGAGTTGGCGAAGTCCAAGCCCCAGATGCTCGTTTATGGCTCCGCAGGAAGCGGCTCGCCTGCGCACCTGGGGATGGAGCTGCTGCAGCGGGCCGCCGGCATGAGCCTGGTGCATGTGCCCTACAAGACCATTGCGAGTGCCGTGACGGACCTGGCCGGCAAGCAGATCGATGTTGCACTGGCCGGCTCCAATGCGGCTTTGCAGGGCCTGAATTCCGGGCGAGTCAGGGCACTCGCGGTCTCGGCTCCACAGCGACTTCCCGCGTTTCCCAATGTGCCCACGCTGGCCGAAGCCGGCTTTCCAGGAATCGACCTGCGTGGCTGGGTGGGGCTTGTTGCAAGGTCGGGTACCGACACAGCCGCCATCACGCGCTTGAACGCCGAGGTGAACGAGTTGCTCAAGCAACCGAAAATCAGGGAGCGCTTCGCCGCCACGGGATCGGAGCCGGCCGGTGGCAGCCCCGCCCTGTTCAAGAGCCACATCCAGCGTGAGATGGCACGCTGGCAGAAGCTGGTCGTCGAAGCGAAGATCAGCGCTGACTGAGCGCTGTGTTGAGAGGCTGCCCGCAGGCGCATGTGAGGGCGGCTCTCTTGCATGAAGCGGGACGGCTCGCCCCTTCGGAGCGAGCCGGGCCGGGCGCTCAGACCGCGCCGTGCGCCTCCACGTACAGCGCGTACACCGAGTGCGAGCTGGCCATGTAGAGCCGGTTGTTCTTCGGCCCGCCAAAGCACAGGTTGGCGCAGCGCTCCGGCAGCCGGATGAACGCCAGCGGCTTGCCCTGCGGGCTGAACACCATCACCCCGTCCAGGTCCTCCGGCTTGCCCTTGAGCTGGAACACCTTGCGCCCACCCACGTCGGCGGGCTCGGCGTTGAGCGCGCCGTTGCTGCCCCAGCCGCACCAGAGGTTGCCGTCGCGGTCCACCCGGAAGCCGTCCAGCGCGCCCTGGTCGGCGGCGTCGATCAGCTTGGTCTTGTTGGACAGGCTCACGCCGTCGGCACCCACGTCGTAGCTCCAGATGCTGCGGTTGGGCGTGCCCTTCCACTCCACCACGTAGAGCTTCTTCTCGTCCGGCGAGAAGGCCAGGCCGTTGGGGTTCACCAGATCGGTGATGGCGGCCGTCAGCTTGCCGTCCGCGCCGATGCGGAACACGTTGGTGTTGGCCTGTTCGCGCTGACCTCTAAAACCTTCCCACTCGCCGTTGATGCCGAACAGCGGGTCGGTGAACCACACGCTGTCGTCGGACTTCACCACGATGTCGTTGGGCGCGTTCAGGCGCTTGCCTTCGAAACTGTCGGCCAGCACGGTGATCTTGCCGTCCTTCTCCGTGCGGGTGACGCGGCGCGTCACCGAGTGCTCGCAGGTCACCAGGCGGCCCTGGCGGTCGCGCGCGTTGCCGTTGGCGTAGTTGGCGTTGGCGCGGAAGACGGTCACGGCACCCGTCTTCTCGTCGAACTTCATGATGCGGTTGTTGGGGATGTCGCTGAACAGCAGGTAGCCGCCTTCCGGGAAGTAGGCCGGCCCTTCGGCCCAGCGGAAGCCCGTGGTGATCTGTTCCACGCTGGAGCTGTAGATGCGGTACTTGGCGAAGCTGGGGTCCAGGATCAGCACCGCCGGGTCCGGGTAGCGCTGGTTCGGCGCGAACGGGAACGCCTGCGCCAGCGCGCTGCCGCCAAGCGACGCCAGGCCGCCAGCGGCAAAGGTCTGAAGCAGGCGGCGGCGCCGCGCGATGAACTGGTCTTGCATGTGTTGTCTCCTTCTTCTTGGCTCTTTTGATGGACCGACGGCGCCGGCCCCCAAGGGGTGCGGCGCCGCCGGGAATGGCGCAGGCCTCAGGCCTGCGTGTAGGACGTCTTCACGGTCGTGAAGAACTCGGCCGCGTAGCGGCCCTGCTCGCGCGGGCCGTAGCTGGAGCCCTTGCGGCCGCCGAAGGGCACGTGGTAGTCCACACCCGCGGTGGGCAGGTTCACCATGGTCATGCCGGCCTGGGCATGGCGCTTGAAGTGCGTGGCGTGCTTGAGGCTGGTGGTGGCGATGCCGGAGGCCAGGCCGAAGGGCGTGTCGTTGGCCAGGGCCAGCGCCTCGTCGTAGCCCTTGACGCGGATGACGCTCACCACCGGGCCGAAGATCTCTTCCTGGTTGATGCGCATCTGAGCGGTGGTGTCGGTGAAGAGCGCCGGCGTCATGTAGAAGCCCGGCGCGCCCGCGCTGTTGCGGCCCAGCGCCTCGCCGCCGGCGGCCAGCGTCGCGCCCTCACCCTTGCCGATGGCCACGTACTCCAGGTCCTGCGCGAGCTGCTTCTCGTCGACCACGGGGCCGATGTCGGTGCCGGCCTTGCGCGCGTCGTCCACCTTGATGGACTTCATCTTCTCCACCATGGCGGCCACGAACTTGTCGTGTATGCCTTCGGTGACGATGACGCGGCTGGAGGCCGTGCAGCGCTGGCCGGTGGAGAAGAAGCCGCTGTTGACGGCGCAACTCACGGCCACGTTCAGGTCGGCGTCGTCCAGGACGATGAAGGGGTTCTTGCCCCCCATCTCCAGCTGGAATTTCGCCATGCGCGCCACGCACGCGGCCGCCACCTGCTTGCCCGTGCCCACCGAGCCGGTGAAGCTGATGGCGTTGACGCGCTCGTCGTCCAGCAGCGCCTGGCCCACCACCGAGCCGCGGCCCATGACGAGGTTGAACACGCCCGCCGGCAGCCCCGCGCGCTGCAGGATGTCGGCCAGCGCCCAGGCCGAGCCCGGCACCAGGTCCGCGGGCTTGAGCACCACGGCGTTGCCGAAGGCCAGCGCGGGCGCCAGCTTCCACGCGGGAATGGCGATGGGGAAGTTCCAGGGCGTGATCAGGCCGACCACGCCCACGGGCTCGCGCGTGACTTCCACGCCCACGCCGGGACGCACCGAGGCGACCACGTCGCCGGATGCGCGCAGCGCCTCGCCCGCGAAGAACTTGAAGATGTTGCCGGCGCGCACGACCTCGCCCACGGCCTCGGGCAGCGTCTTGCCCTCCTCGCGCGCGAGCAGGTCGCCCAGCTCGGCGCGGCGGGCCAGGATCTCGCTGCCGGCGGCGTCCAGGATGTCGAAGCGCTGCTGCGGCGTGGTGAGCGCCCAGGCGGGCGCGGCGGCATGCGCGGCGGCGATCGCCAGGCGCGCCTGCGCGGCGTCGGCCTGCGCGTACTCGCCCACCACGTCGCGCGTGTCCGAGGGGTTGATGTTGCGGCTGACGGCGGCGCCTTCGACCCACTCGCCGCCGATGAGGTTCTTGAACATGGCTTGTCCTTGAGAGGGGCGTGCCCCTTTGGCCTTGCAGGAGGCCCGCTGGCGGGCCGAATCGCGGCCGGGCCACGGGTCCGGCCCGCCAGCGGGCCTCCTACAGAAACTGGTCAGCAGCCCGGGCGACGGGCTGCGATGCGGTTGACCCGCGCTTACTGCGGGCCCAGGCGGGCGATTAGCGCCTGCAGGTGCTCGACTTCAGCCGGCTTGAGCTCGGACAGCGGCGGGCGCACCGGGCCGGCCGTGTGGCCCACCAGCGTGGCGCCGGCCTTGACCAGGCTCACGGCGTAGCCCTGGCCGCGGTTGCGCAGCTCCACCAGGGGCAGGAAGAACTCGTTGATCAGGCGACCGGTGGTGGCCGTGTCCCCGGCGGCATGGGCGTTGTAGAACTCGATGGCCGTGCGCGGGATGAAGTTGAACACCGCCGACGAGTACACCGGGCAGCCCATGGCCTTGTAGGCACCGGCGAACACTTCCGCCGTGGGCAGGCCGCCCAAGTAGGCGAAACGGTCGCCCAGCTTCTGGCGCACGTTCACGAAGGCCTCGATGTCGCCGATGCCGTCCTTGAAGCCGATGAGGTTGGGGCAGCGCTCGGCAAGCTTCTGCAGGGTCTCGGGGCTGTAGCGGGTGTTGCCGCGGTTGTAGATGACCACGCCGATCTTGACGCTCTTGCACACCAGCTCGACGTGGCGCAGCAGGCCTTCCTGCGTGGCCTCGGTCAGGTAGGGCGGCAGCAGCAGGATGCCCTGGGCACCGGCGCGCTCGGCTTCCTTGGCGTACTGGATGGCCAGCGTGGTGCCGCCACCGGCGCCGGCAATGATGGGCACGCGGCCGCGGCAGGTCTCGGCCGCCACCTTGACCACGTCGAAGAACTCGCCCGGCTCCAGCGAGAAGAACTCCCCCGTGCCGCCCGCGGCAAACAGCACCGTGGCGCCGTAAGGCATGAGCCACTCCAGGCGCTGCGCGTAGCCGCGCGCGTCAAAACGCAGCTCGCTGTCGAAGTCGGTCAGCGGGAAGGACAGCAGGCCGGACTGGAGGGCGCTCTTGAGCTCTTGGGGGGACATTCAGTGTTCTCCGTGGGGGGTGCGGGTACGTGACACACAGCTTGAATCGCTGCGTTGTATGTCATCGTACAACCTAGTGCCGCTACCTGCAAGATCGCGTGCATGTGGGAAGCACGTACATAGCAAAGATCACCTGAAAGGTCTTTGCAAGTTGTACGACGACACAGGCCAAAACGGGCATGCGAATGCCAAAAACAAAAAGTCCCGGGCGCGGTGGCGGACCGGGACAGAAAGAAAGGCGGCGATCAGCGCCGCATTGGCGTCACACCAGCCGCGTGGCCTCGAACAGCCGCTGCCGGGCGTTGAAGACGTGCTGGCGCATGGCCTGCGCCGCCTGTGACGCAGCCCGCTGGGCGATGGCGTCCAGGATGGCCCGATGCTCGTCCAGCGCGGCCTGCACCCGCGCGGGGCTGGCCTGGTCGCGGGCCACGTTGAAGCGGTCCATGTACTGGCGTATGGGGACGACCAGCCCTTGCATGGCGGTGATGAAGAAGGGGTTGTGCGTGGCGTGCGCAATGGCGGCGTGAAAGCGCGCGTCCTCGTCCGCCGCGGGGCGGCCGGCCTGCAGGCAGGCCTGCAAATCGTCGAAGGCCAGCCGCAGGGCCAAGACGTCTTCCGCGTTGCGGTGCTCGGCCGCAGCAGCGGCGGCACCCGCCTCCATGCAGTCGCGAAAGGCGTAGTAGCGCTCCACGTCCGCCAGGCTGGCCACCGTGGGCAGTAGCGCGGCCTGGGGCTGTGCAGGGCTCATCGCGGCCACGTGGCTGCCGCTGCCGCGCCGGGTTTCTATAAGGCCCTCGGAGCGCAGGCGCGACAACGCCTCGCGCACCGTGGCCCGCGAGACGCCAAAGCGCACGGCCAGCTCGGCCTCGGTGGGCAGCCGCGTGCCCGGCGCAAAGGCGCCGTTCAGGATGGACTCCAGCACATGCGCGTGCAGGCGCTCCACCAGCGTGCCGCCGCCCTCCTCCACCCGCGCCGGCAATGCCGGCACGCTCCCACCGGCCGCCTGCGGACCCATCAGGTCACCGGCGCCGGG